>JANZZJ010000259.1 GCA_026419455.1 Candidatus Sumerlaeaceae bacterium
ACTCTGGACTGTAACGGGGATTTGTGAGGTTGACGAGCCCCCAGCGGTCCGCAACAGCTCAACGAGATCCTTAGCTTCCGCATAGCTTTGCCACTTCATTCGCAGCGTGGCCGTTCGTGACGAGAGGTAATCGCCCAGCAACTCTCCATTGAGTGTCAACCATGTGCTACCGAGTTTTGCTGAGACGTCACGCAATACCACACGCGTTGGCTCAAAGTCCAGCTCCCCGCCCAGCTCTCGGAGTGGCCTGCGGAAATGAGGTGTTTGCAATGTCACCGTGGAGAAAGTTACTTGCCCAACGACCGATTCAAATTCGCGTGCACTGCCCCGCACATGTAGACTTGCCTGAAGCGTCCCTTCTGCGGCTGTCAGGTCGAAACCTTTCGGCATGGGGGCGTTCAACAGTTCAATGTAGGGAGCCCCGATTTGTGGCGCATTGACTGTAGCGTGGTAACGAAGTCCTCTTTTCCATTCGGCTTCGCCGTTCAGTTCCAAATCTATCTTTGGACTTTTAACAGTGAGTTCTTCGACCTTCAGCACCGATTCGCTGACACTGAAGTTCGATCGAACCCCCAAGCGTAGATTTTCGTCCTGATACGCCACCCCGTGCTGTGGCACCACCACCGCCAGAGCTCCTACGGTGGCATCCGCCAGTACTTCGAAACGCTGGTCCTGCCGGAGGACGCGTGTATCAATGCGTAATTCACGTGCTTCCGCCGAAGCAGAGCCGCGAAAACCAAGAGGCCAGCCGCCACGCACTATTGGCGCGCGCAACTCCCCTGCAAATTCTGTGGTTCCCAAGAGCACCCCTCGCATCTCGAATGAGGAAGGCGCCTGCGGCATTGCGATTTCTCCTGCACAAGAGACCGTATAACGATTGCCGCCCGTCTCTGTAAGGCGGAAAGTGTTCACTTGCACAGCAACAGCGGTTGTTTCGTAAGTCGCTTTCTTGGGACGTACGGGCAGGCCAAGGTTAGCTCCCCAAGGCCGCGTTATAGCGATTGGCACACGTCGAATTTCAAGCCGGCCAATTCCTAGGCCTCCGCTCGACGTTTTCGCAGGCCGACTTGAAAGATGGTTGATGAGAGGCCGAAGCTCTTCTGGCAAAGAGAGACCGTCGTCTGTCAGATGAAATTTCAAAGGGCTGGGGCTGTCGATAACCAATGACGACACTGGATTGCCGATACCCAAGAGCCACCAAAATGGATTGATTACTAACTCTCCTTGCGCGACAGCGAACGCCGCAGCTCCAGTGCCCCCTTCAGCCACCGAGAGGCGAGCCTGTTGCACCTCAATGGTTGGCGGCAGCAGGCACACGCGGGCATTCTCAACGGAGAGCTTCACGTTAAACCGCTCAGCCAGTAAGCGAGCTACGCTCCCCGGTATCTCACTCACACGGACAGACACATTTGCGGCAAGCACGATGACAAGTCCTGTGGCGGCAGCGATCAACAGAGGCAATCGCCACTTCCTGACTCGCGCTCGGTGATCGCGCTTGGCGTGTGTTTTACTACGTTGGCGGTTTCTCACCATCGCTTTGCTTTAGACTGCTCCCCGCGCACAAATTGTTGCTGAAAAATTATTTGCCAACCGATCGGCGTCCGCATCGTGGCCCTGTAAGATATGATTGAACGTGTTTGGTCGACGAGCCTAAATTACCGACGTGAAAGTTCAAGGCCTACGCGTGGGAAAAGGGAAAATCAACTCCATCACGGTGGAGCTCGAGGACGGGAGTACGCTCGAACTCGACCCCGAAATTGTCGTCAAGTACCAAATTAAGGCGGGGCTGGACCTCGATGAGACTTTCTGCGCAACTCTGCGCCAGGAACAGGCGAAACTTGCAGCCCGCCGTAGGCTCGTGCATTATCTCTCCCCTCGAAAGAAAACAAAACAAGAGGCGCGCCTATATCTTCTGCGCTTGGGTTTTGGCGAGGAAGTCGTTGACTACGCCATAAGTGCGGCTTGCGAGCTTGGTTTACTTGACGATTCTGCTTACGCCGAAGCATTCGTGCGCACTCAAAAAAGGGTAGCAAAGAAGGGCCCTCGTGCCATCGCTCACGAGCTCATTGCCAAAGGGGTGGAACCGTCAGCTGTTCAGCAGTCGGTAGCTAGTAATTATTCATCTGACCAACAACGCGCGTTAGCCCGGCAGGTGGCACAAAAACGCATGGCTTCCCTTGGCAGCAAGATTGCCGGAAGCAAGCTTGGCCAACGGCTGTACGCATTTCTTCTCAATCGGGGATTCGAACCGGAGGTGTGCGCGGAGGTGGTTCGCGAGCTGGTTGGTGATTCCTACGAATAAAATATTTGAAACTCGTTGCCTTGCGCGTTGGAAGATTTTTCTTCCAGTGGTTTTATCCGTTCTAGTCGAGTTGCGAAAAAGCGGCCAGTCGGTTCGGCCGCCGCAAACCAATTTGGGCATTACCGAAATTTGTTAGAGAGGGTTGAACGTTTATGCGCCTCGAAGAGCTTAAAGGCAAAACCATAGCATTTGCAGCTAGTGGCGGACTCGATAGCTGCACGATCACAAGATGGCTGGCGGATAACGGAGTCCGAGTTGTCTGCGTAACACTCGATTTAGGGCAACCGGACGATCCGGACCTAGAAGTGGTGCGCCAGCGGATGTTGGCTTCAGGGGCTGCGGAGGCGCATATTTTGGACGGCCGTGAAGCGTTGGCTCGAGAAGGACTCGCTGTCATCCATGCGCAGGCGAAGTACGAAGGCGACTATTGGAACACTACCGGCATAGCGCGCCACGTCACCACAAAACTCCTTCTGAAATTCATGCGCGAGCGCGGCATCTCCATTCTTAGTCATGGTGCAACCGGGCGTGGCAACGATCAGGTGCGTTTCCAAATTGTCACGAATATGTTGGAACCTGATTTTCATGTGTACGCACCGTGGCGCGACGACGCGTTTCTCCATGCTTTTGGCGGCAGAAAGGAGATGATTGATTTCTGCCTCCAGCGCGGCATTCCCATCAAAGCATCGCATGCTAAGCCCTACAGCACCGACGCAAACCTACTTGGCCTTACACACGAAGCCGGCAAACTCGAGTCGCTGGAGGTTGGTGCGTATGCCATCGAGCCAGAGTTTGGAGTTCTTCCCACTAATGCGCCCGACAAGCCCGAGCGGTTTGTCGTACACTTTGATAAGGGAGTTCCCACAGCCATCAACGGGGAATCCGTGAGCGTTCTCGAAGCGTTTAATCGTGCGAACGCAGCCGGCGGACGCAACGGTGTTGGTATTGCTCTCCACCTTGTCGAAAATCGCTTTGTCGGCATCAAGTCGCGCGGCGTATATGAAACGCCCGGCATGCAAGTTTTGGGCAAAGCCTATGAGTACTTGCTCCAACTTCTTCTCGACCGCCGCGCACGGCGCCTCTACGACGTGCTCTCCACGTATCTTGCCGAGCAAATATATCAGGGTTATTGGTTCGATCCTGGCTCAACCGCAGCGAAAGCGGCCGTCGCTACGTTTACTGAATTTGCAACGGGGACAATCGAGCTCGACCTCTACAAAGGGCAGGCAATTTTCTGTGCCGCAAAGGACGTCCCCCATTGTGTGTACTCGGAAACGGCAGCCAGCATGGAAAAGGTCGGCGAGTTCAACCATGCCGATTCCGAAGGATTTCTCAACGTCCTGGGAGTGTCTGCGCGCATTCTTGCCCGAGCGGAGCAAATTAAGCAGAGGTGATGCACCCCAACGTCAATGCCGGCGACTTGCGCTCGCAAGTGTTTGGCGAAGCTGACAAACAGGCGCCAGTTCACATTGCTCACATGCTCGCACGTCTGGGGTCGTCGGGCAGACACCAAGAATTCCCAAGTGGCATAGCGCGAAATCGAATCGCACAGGATCTTGGGCATCAATTCTCCGAAAAAACGCGGTGATCTCTCGTGCCACTTGCAATGATGCTTGGGAGGCGGAGGTGATGCCAAGGTTCCTTGCAATGCGTAAGATGTGACTGTCCACTGGGAACAGGAGTTTGCAAGGTACGGCTCGCTTCCAAAGACCTAGATCAATGCCGTCTGCTGGCCGAACCGCCCACCGAAGAAACAAAAACCAGCGTTTTGAGGCGCCGCCTCGCGCCGGTGAAGTCACGAGGTGACGGAATGATTGACGCTCGACGAACCGAGATAGCTGCATAGTCGCTTGGCACATCTCATACCATAGCGACAGTAACCCCTCGAGGGCTGTACCGTAGTCGTCGCCAGTATCGAACGCAAGCAAAGCACTCTCCAGTGAACCAAACTGTCGTTTGGTTCGCGCGAACAAGAAAAGAAGTGCGGCAATGTCGTCACCGTCGTGAAAACGGTGACGGAAAGACCTCAATTGGCGCCTAAGCTCTTGAAAAGTGGCGTGGTGGACTAACTCGCTTGGATTCTCGCCCAGGAGCGAGAACAGACGCGTCAAGGAACCTTTGATTTGCGCGACAGTTCCATAGGCCAACAACGCACCCACGAGAGCAGCCAGTTCTCGATCCTCGGCAGTTGGAAAGCGATGCACAATCTCTAGGGGATCTGCTTGCAAAATGCTAGGTCGGTGATAGCGCTCATATACAGCCTCGAAGTACTTGTGCACAGCAGTTGAAAGCGCTCTTTGATCTTTGCTCACGTAATTGGGCTACTGGTTGTGCTGTGGATCTATTTTTCCTCCGAAAATCTTCAGTGTGTCACTGCAGCGTGGATTTCTTCGTTGTTGGCAAAGATGAGTCTTGAATGGCAGCGTGGGCACGCGATCCACTTCGCTTGGAAAGCGGGACTCAATTGGACTTTCTGACTGCACAGGGGGCACGCCACCGTTTGCCATTTGCCCCGAAGTCGTGCGACGTCGAGGGTGAACGTTTTTGCCGGCCTCTCGGCCACTTTCCTGGCGGGTTTTTCGTCCGTCCTCGCGTCAAAGGTGCTCACCGGCTGAGCAGTGGCTGCAACGTTTTCGGCAAACGACTCGCCGGCAAAAGCAGGGCCGCTTTCCACGATTGCGCCCGCCGGAGGAATTTTCGCCACTTCACCACACCGAGGGCACGGCATACTGTCCGATGGAAATGTCGGCGGAATCTTGAGTTTTAACTGACATACGGAACACGGCACTATGCGATATCCCGCCTTTGCGCGAAGAATATCAGGGGCCGCCAACGCCGGTGCTGCTAACACTCCTCCCATTGTCAGTATTTCGGGAGTGGTAGGACGTGGTGTTGCTATCGGTTGGGCGACTTTCTCTTCTTCACTCAGGCGCTTAATAAGTGATCTCCCCATCACATGCTCAGCGGCGCGCTCATAATCGTAAAGCGATGCACCGGCCATACTGCGAAGAATCCTGATTCGCTTCTCAATCGGCGGATGCGTCGAGAAAATGCTGTCTGCATCAAGCCGCTGAAGCGGATTGACGATAAATAGAGGAGCCACTGCGCGATTAACTTCGGTCATGCGAACGGGTGAGTGGGCAATTTTCTCCAGCGCTCGCGCAAGACCTTCTGGATAGCGGGTAAACAGTGCCGCGCTAGCATCCGCCAGATATTCCCGGCGCCGAGAACTGGCAAAGTAGAGTATTTGGGCTAACATGGGCGCAATAATCATGAAGATTAGAGCCGCAAATATGATGATAATTTCTGCCCCACCGCTGTCGCGCCGCGAGGACGAGCGTGAGCTGCTACGTTCTCCCACAATCGCCCCAATGTAGATTAATCGATAGGCAATTTCTCCCAACACGATGATAGAACCCAGCATGACGGCTGCGAGTGTCATGAAATCAATGTCGCGGTTGCGAATGTGCCCGACTTCGTGGGCAATGACTCCTTGCAGTTCGTCACGATTAAGCATATCGAGAAGTCCTGTCGTCACAGCGACCGAGGCCTCATCGCCTCGACCAAACGCAAAGGCATTGGGGGCACGATCAAAAATTACATAAACGCGAGGTACCTTGCGTAACCCCGCGGCGATCGTCATTTCTTCCACTACGTTAACCAATTGTGGGAGGTCTTCCTTTTTTACCTCTTGGACGTTGAAGCCGCTAAAGACAACAAGGTGGGGAGCTCCCGCATAAATGGCGTATTGAACCAAAAACACCAGCCCCCCGACCACGAGTCCCACTATTAACCAGAGAAAGTCCCCCTCCCGCTGGGGTGGCGCCAATAAGGTACCCACAGCGAGCCC
>JANZZJ010000055.1 GCA_026419455.1 Candidatus Sumerlaeaceae bacterium
TCGCTCGTCGGCAGCGTCAGATGTGTATAAGAGACAGATCTGGAACGCCTCGCCGCCGTCCGGTACGATAGGATATTTCACCATGGAGAACTGCTACCTCACAGCGATACGTCCCACAGGGCATCCCAACGCCGGCCAGCCCATCCTTGATCCGTTTACGCCGGCAGAAACTACTCGCAATAACCGCTTGAACAATCTCCGGGCGTTTTCGGGCGGTGGCGCCAATAATATGGTGGAGCTGCGCTTCGTGGGCGCTGCGGAAAGCAATAGCACGATGTACTATACGTTCAAAAACACCGTGTTTACGCATTCCATTGTCTCTGCGGCCGCAGCTAAAGGTGGTGGAATCGCTGTCAGCCGGTCGCGTAATCTTCAGGTAAAAGTGGATGAGGGGTGCGTCTTCTCCTACAATGATGGTTCCGGATTACGCGGTGTCGGTACGCTTCAGAGTGGAACGACGAGTTTCATCGTAACGGGCAAGTACAATAACCCTGTTTTCTTCATCTACAACGGATGGATGGAGGACACAGCAAACACGGCCCGGAACGAGGGAATCCAGAACGACGGATCAGACGTTGCTGTAGACAATGCTTATTTCATTGGCAATTTCCAAGAGGGAATTGACAAGATCGGCATTGGTGACGTGACGATCACGAATAGCTACTTTGCAGAGAACCAGAAGGATCTCGATCCGGGCAATGGTAGCGCCCCGAATGTTACTGGTGCGTGGAACGTGAAAGTGACTGGTTCTGGCAACTACACCCTGCAGAACTGCACCATCTTTAATGGTCTGAGCGGTGGAACCAACCAGGGAGCCATCTACTGGACAGGCGGTACGGCAGGCAAGAAGCTCAGCTTGAAAAACGTGATTTGCGCGGGGACGGGCGACATCCTCACCATAGGCGGGTCTGCTGCAGTGACTTACACGGAAGATAACTGCGGTATCGTTCAAGCTGGTCCCCATGCGCTGGCCAGCATTGTGGTGGGCAGTGGTGTGAGCAGCACTATCACGGACCGGGTGACGGCTGATCCTGCGTTCTTGAGCACGACCTTCTCGCCAACTTGGCAGGGGCTCGGGGTTAAGCCGAGTGGCTTGACGAATTATCTGGCAGTCAATACCAGTGCTTATCGTGCCAGCCGCGGTGGCACCAACCCGATTGACGTTGTCGGGGCTAATCCCGATTCGCCGCTGCCGGTTTCCGTCAGCAGCCTGAGCATTGAGTAAATTGCTGCTTAGTTTTCCGGGCGAAGTTGTAAATGCTCCCCTGAAGGGATACCCCTTCAGGGGAGTCTTTTTCGTTCTTCCAGACTCTAAAGAGGTGAGAGCATATGGTAAGACGAGCGAGTTTTGGGCTTAGTGCTTTAGTCACCGCGTGTGTGGCAGTGCTGTTTCTAGCGGGCTGTGGTGAGCAGGAGAAGCCTGGGAGTTCGGCACAAGGGCTCTCCTCGTCGGCGGACTTCGCGGCGACGCGGCAGAGTCAACCACGAGTAAAATCCGGTTCCGCGGGAATAAGAGATACCACTCGTCCCCGTGAAAAACATGTGGGTCTCAGAGAGACTCCGAAAGTGTCGCTCTCGGTGCCAGAGGTATCGGTGACAACCACCATTATTGCCTCGGCAACCCCCGAGGTGCCCCAGGAGCCTACTCTGCGTGGTGTTGAGCCCAATCGCGTGAAAAAGGGCGAAGTTTCCACAATCGTCATTGTTGGCAAAAACTTGCAGGATGCGAAAGTGACGTTCCGTTCAGCAACGCAGGAAATTCCCATGCAGGTGGATGCAATCACGGCAGGGGAAGAAATTTTGATCCAAGACAGGAATTTTCAGGAATTTGCTGCGGGGACGTATGATGTAGTTGTTGAGGTGAAAGGAAAGCGCGTTGAGCTTCCTCGCGCACTGACGGTAGAGGAGTAAACCTAAAAGGCTTTATCCTCGTATCAGTTTCCATAACGAGGGGTGCTGGCCGTGAGGGGCCAGCACTTTTTTTGGGAGGTTAGTATTGCTTTTTATGGGATATTCCTATGTCTCTTGATAAAGGCTTGGAATGCCTAAAAAAGGTAGATAATCCGCGCAAAAAGGTGTGGGGGGTAGGCTGGTAATGGTCGTCACGCGTGCCCAGCGGGGAGCGGGAGAGGATCAGCTCTAACGGAGCCAGCACTACGGCTAACAGAGTGTGCCATGTAAGGGGGGATGAAATCATGAGTGCTGGCGGCGTGGCCCCGGCAGTAGTCAATGGCTTAAAGTCTCCGACCTGGCTGTTTTGTGCCGGGCGCACCAGCAGGGGCTGTAGCGAAGGGCGTCCGGTACCCCATTTACGTGGCTACAAGGCCTGACTTCGAGGAGTGACCTTTGGAGGTGAGGCAGGACGATGGGCCACAGTAAGCTTTCTGATTGCCCCTGAATGTGTGAGGGGATGGGGCAGACTATTTCTTGGGAAAGACAGATAACGCCGGTGGTTGAGGGAACTCTTCGCCGTGGTAGGAATCCCCGGTGGGAGCGGCGGCGTGAGGCGTTGTGGGATGAACGCAATGATCGGGATCAGAAATTACACCGAAGGGTAAGGTTCGCTGCTTTGTCAGACAAGCACTGACAAGAAAATTGGAATTTGTCCTACAGACTTTTCTGTTGTGAAGCGGCCGGTAGAAGCTCAATTATTAATATCCTTTCGAAAGGAGGAAAGTGTCATGAAGTACATCCGAACTCTCGGGATGCTGGCTGTGGCGGCGGCGGCCTCCTCGAGTTTTGCGGCAATCAATTTGTCCGCCCCAGAACTTGCCCAAGGTGATCTGGCCGGAGGTGGGGCGAAAATCAAGTTCACCTCCGACAAGGCAGGCTACGCGGTAGTTTACATAATGGCCCACAACGTGCCGGGCTATAATGCCGGCGAAATCGTGCAGACCATTCGCGGCAACATGGTGGCGGGTCTGAATGAGTTTCGCTGGGATGGAAAAAACGCCTACATGCGCAACCCTAACTTAGTGAATGGCGTGTTGCCGGCGCCAGCGCTCAATAACGCACAGGTCTCCCCCAATGGGGTTATTCCGGATGGCTCGCAAGTCATCCTCCGCGTCACCGCGATGGACACGAGTCTGTGGAACGCCGACTACGTCATCGGCACACAGGGCCCCCCGCCCATCGGACGTTACATGGCGCTGGATGTGTCGAACGGTAAGGTCTTTGTGGGTGATGCCGGCAACCAGTTGAATATCGCGACCAACAAATTCGTGCACATCTTCAATGCGGCCAATGGCTCTAATATCTCTACGTTTGCGTACGGCTCGATCGTCAATAACGCGCAGTCATTCGAGCCTTACGACATCTACGGGGATCCGGATGGGTCGTATTTTGTGGCGTCGCGCTATAGCCCTGCAGGCAATGGCAGCCCTGGATGGATTTATCAGTTTGATGCCAATGGGACCCTTATCAATAATGCCGTCACGGGCGCAGGGAACATGCGGTCAGGAGATCGCCTGGGAACCGGTGCGAGCTCCATTTTCTATATTTCGATCAACGGCAGCAACCTTATTCGCCGAGCTGAATTTGGACAGGCAGCAACGAATGCTGTTTCGAGCGCCCAAGTTCCTGTACTCATACAACCCAGTGCCATAGCGGCTGTGGACAATGGGGCGAATGTGGCCCCCGTTCTTTACGTGGGCTGTGAGAACAACAACGTGGGACTTCTTCGGCTCGACTGGAATGGTTCTGGCTACGTCATGAACAAAATTTTCGCCAAGAATTTCTGGACGGATCAGAACGTCTGGACTTGGACCATGCTGAACGTATCAGGGGCATGGGATAACCTGACCGTCGCGGGAACCATCGGCACAGTGACCTCGGGGACGTCCAACGGACCATGGGGCAATGCTTTCTACGGTCTCGTGATGGCGAACAAGGGTGATGTGAATTCCGATGTGTTCGTCCGCACGACTGGTGCGGTGTGGCGCCTGCGAGCCGATGGTACCTCGGTGTGGCCAGGCCGTGGGGTAGCGCTCAACCTCCAGGGCGCCGGCATCGACATCGCGTGGGACGGCTCCTACTTGTACTTTACGGCAGGAAACGCGGCAGTTTCGAGCTACGCGGGCCGGTGGGTTATCAGGGATGCCTTCCCCGACAGCGGCGACGTGACGAACACCCTGCCGCAGACGTTTACGGCAAGTCTGCTGCCCGTCAGCACGTCGCGTTTGACAATCGAGTAGTTGCTCGCTTGTACCGTTTTGGAGAAAACTTTAGCCCGCTGCGCCGCCACGCAGCGGGTTTTTCTCTGTTGTTTTTTGTCGGTACTAGGGCTGAGGGGAATAGTTGAAGGGTAGAGCAAGGTAGTGGAGCTGATGATGAGAGAGACGTGAAAATGAAAAAGAACGTGCTGATGAGCAAATTGAAACTAGGTGCGATTTTGGTAGCTTTGGCAGTTCTGCTGGGGTGCGGCCAACCTGAGGATCGGGACGTGAGGGGGGAGAAAGAGACGCCGGCGGCACAGGCGAAAGCCGCAAGCGCTACCGCTAGTAAAGGCGCGGAACGTTCCCAACGCATTCAAACCGGCGTGCAAACAATGCCTACGGCCGAGCCCGAGCCGCGCGTCACTCTCACCACCCAAACCACACTGCGAGAGCTAGCGGCGGAGTTGACCCGGCAGTTGGGCATCGAATATGCTGCGGACGACGACGTGGCGCAAACAACCATTGCGGTGGATTTTAAGAACGCGACGCGTGCCGAAGTGGAAACGGTGGTCAAAGAGAAGACGAAAGTTCGGCTCATTTACAGCGATCGTGAGGTTCCGGAGCAATGGGTGCACTTCGCTGGCGAGCCGTACTGAGTGCATCTCGCTCACACGGAAAAGGGATGTTTCCATAGTTGGGTTTGCCGATTTGTTCTGGGCGCGAGCTGTGGGGGAAAGTGGCACCGGCCATCGCTTTCCTTGAAAGCGATGAGCAAAGGGGGGCGGTGTCGCGCTGGGATGAACGATTTCTCAGGGCGGCTGCCACGCCGACAGGACAGAGACGGGCTATCGTTGGGTAGCCAACTGCCTTGAGCACGTCGCCGTGCGGCTTTGTTTGGGACGGGGGCCCTTAGTAGGAGGTAGTCCTATTCTGAGAGTCATCGTGGGCGACTTCTAAAACGGCCAGGGCATGGCGGAACTTCGTGGGGAGAGACGCTCGAACGTCGGCGGGCAGGGCAGCAAGATCGCCGGGTGTACGGATGGTGAGCGCATCGTCGAGCATGGCGAAATTCCATCCGGCTCTCTCGGCAAGCTCGGCAAGGGTGACGGGCAGGTGGCCATCTGCTGCAAACGCCTGTAATAACCATTCATGCGGGAGGGGTCGGCGGCAGCCGAGTGCGTAGAGACGTCGGTCGGGGGTGGGGCCAATGAGAAGATCGTTCTCGTCCATCGCGGCAAAAAGTTCTTCGATGCGCGAGCGCCTTATTTCCAGACAGGAGGGCTCGACGACAAGGACACGCTCGGCGCCTTCGTCGAAGGCGAATGAAATAGCATGGCAAAGCAGCTGGGGCTGGTCATGCCCTTCATTCCATTCGAGGGTGGCGCGACCGCGGGTCCACGCCAGCCACTGCTGAACATCGCTCGTACGTTCCTTTGGCCGAAACATGATAAAGGCACGGTAGGCGTCGTCCACGGGGAGAATCTGACGCAGGACCTGTTCAACAATGAGTCGCGTGAACGCCAAGGAGCTTGCTGCTCCAAGCTGGTCCACGAGCGGTTTGGGAAGATTCAACACTTCTGGAAATTCCAGGGGAACGACAAGCGCTGGTTTTCTGGAAAGCATTGATACCATAGATATGGTTGAATTGTGAATTTATTATAAAATTTTCCTACTCGTCACATGCGGACCCTCTTGTTGAACCTGTGGTCAGAGTCCGGTTTCAACCTTCAATTATAGGATCGAAGCAAAAATTTGACAACACGACACTAGCGGGTGCCTAGCGCAGTTCTGCTGGTGTGTTTGAAAGGCGAAGTAGTGGGAGCGCACAGTCTGTTGTTGGTTTTGCTTTTATGAGCTTGAATAGGTCGGGCAGGGGAGGGAGAGGCTTGATTGTGGGGGCGGCAGCAGGCCTGCCGCAGGCCAGAAGCGGTGCGTGTGGGTGCAGGCAGGGGCGCGTGGAACAATGTGGCAGACGCGTGTGACAGAAGTGGAGAACCGATGGGAAATCGAGCGGTTGTCATTTTCAGTGTGCCTGCCCGGACACTGCGGGAAATCATCTTTGTGTTGGTTATCTCAGTCGCGTGGGTGCGTGCTGGGCATAGTGGTGCCACGGCGGCCCGCGAAGGTCTGACGACCGAGGTTCTTGGTGCGTGGGCCATGGTCGCCGACGGCGACGAGCTGGCCACAACCTTTACCATTGGCGACGGTGTAACGGT
Organism: Candidatus Sumerlaeaceae bacterium; assembly: GCA_026419455.1. Lineage (GTDB taxonomy): Bacteria > Sumerlaeota > Sumerlaeia > Sumerlaeales > Sumerlaeaceae > DRVG01. The sequence goes on from JANZZJ010000055.1 coordinate 6,371, forward strand.
GCACGTGCGCGCGCCCCAGCATCTGGCCGCCCGCCGAGGTTGTCCCACGCGCTTGGTGTTTTATGCTCTTCCCAATGGCAATACAATAGCGTGGACGGTGGGCAAGCGGCTGGAGCCGGGAGACGATTGGCATTTTGGTATCCAGCAGATTGGAGCGCAGACGCGCCACCTGAGGCGGCTTCTGCCTACAGAAAATGTTGTGGTAGCCTATCTGGAGGCTCCTGGGCGAAGCTGGCCAGCGTGGCGGCGCAAGCACGGGGCGCAAGCGCCCCTGCTGGCAAAGGAAATCGTGGAAGCCGTAGCGGCGCCGCTTGCGTTGTGGAGGCCATGGCTCGAACTCGCCGGGCACAGCGGTGGCGGAAGTTTCCTTTTTGCTTATCTCGAGAGTGCGGACCAGATTTCAACGCAGGTGCGGCGTTTGGTGTTCCTGGACGCCAACTATGGTTTCTCCGAGCAAGCGGGGCACGGACGTAAGCTGGCTGAGTGGCTCCGAGACGGGAGTGGTGGTGTTCTCGCGGTGGCAGCATACGATGACCGGTGGGTGACGCTGGATGGCAAACCGGTTGTGGGGCCCACGGGAGGGACATGGCGCGCCACGGAGCGCATGATAGCTGCGCTAGGCCAGAGCGATGATACGCTCACGACGGTCGCCCGTGGCGACGTCGTGGAAGTTCACGGTTGGCGGGGGAGATTCCGGGTGGCGCTTCATAAGAATCCCCAAAAGCGAATCCTTCACACGGTTCTTGTGGAGCGCAACGGCTTCCTCTGGGGATTGCTTGTGGGCAGCGATGTTGAGGCGCAAGCGCCAGCGTTTTTTTCGGACCCTGTGTATCTGCCGGATCTTCTTCCACAAAAATCCATGAGGCAGTAAACTGTTTTGATCGCCGCTTCGTCCAAATTTGTGCGCTCCTAGTACCTCTAGGTGATGGAGCAGGACCGTGGGACTGCTCCAAACCGCGTGTTGAGAGGCAGTACGTGGTTGGCGGTGGTGATGGGTCGGCGCACTCATGGAACAGGGGGCCACGCGGCTCACGCCACCGCCAAGCATCTGGGGGAAGCAAATTTGGATTTTTGTAATGGGAGGCGGGATTCATGGGAACAATTGTGAAGGGAGAGCATATCCGGGCCGCCCGCGGCCGGTGGCTCAGCTGGGCAATGGTCGCCGTGGTGCTG
>JANZZJ010000072.1 GCA_026419455.1 Candidatus Sumerlaeaceae bacterium
AGTCGACAGCTAGTCCTCGTGCGCGCAAGGCCTTGGCAATCGCATCCTTGCCTTTGGCGATATTTTCAGCATTAAGACGTTGCTGGCGAAGCCAGTGTTTAATTTTTGTGCGGGCGCGTGAGGTTTTGACGATGTTGAGCCAGTCGGGAGAGGGGTGAGCCTTTACTGATGTTTTGATTTCCACAACATCGCAGAAATTGAGTTCGTAGCGCAGCGGAACCATCTTACCGTTGACGACGGCTCCCACACAAGACTCGCCAACCGCCGTGTGGATATAATAAGCGAAATCTAGAGCAGTTGCCCCTTTGGGCAGTTCAATAACTTGCCCCTTGGGGGTAAAACAGTAAACGGTTTCGCTGGTCAAATCATACTTTAGTGACTCGAAAAGGTCGTTAGGATCACTGACATCCTTGACCCACTCGAGCAAGCGACGGACCCACTCGAGCATAGAGTCCCACCTATCGTCGCCGCGGACGCCCTCCTTGTACTTCCAATGAGCAGCCAGCCCCTCTTCGGCAATTTCGTGCATCTTTCGGGTGCGAATCTGAATCTCAATGCGCTGGTTGTCGGGCCCGATAACTGTGGTGTGGATGGTTTGGTATCCGTTTGGCTTGGGATTCCCGATGTAATCGTGAAAGCGGAAGGCGATATAGCTCCACAAGTGATGGACTATTCCAAGCACCTGATAACATGCAGCGACATCGTCCTCACAGATCACTCGCACCGCCATAATATCATAAACGGAGTCGAGCGACACTTGCTGGCGCTGCATTTTCTTCCAGATTGAGTAGAGATGTTTTGTACGTCCTTGGATGGTGGCCCTGATACCCTGTTTCGCAAACTCGCGCCGGAGCGCATCAATGACTTTCTGAATTGTCGCTTCAAACTGGGGACGTCGCGTCGCAAGTTGGTCATGGAGGCGCTGGTATTCCTCAGGATAGAGGTATTTCATGGAAAGATCTTCCATCTCGGACTTAAGCCGAGCCATGCCGAAACGGCCAGCCAATGGAGCCAGCAGGTTAAGCGTTTCTTCTGCTATCTGGCGCTGCTTGTCAGGTGGGAGGAAGTCTAGCGTGCGCAGATTATGCAGGCGGTCGCTGAATTTGATAACGATGACCCGGGGATCCTGCGCCATCGCAATAACAAGTTTGCGAAACGTTTCCACCTGTTGCTGACGTGTGCCATGGATTTTCAGCGAACTGACTTTGGTAACCCCATCTACCAGCTTGGCAATGCTTGGCGAGAATTTCTCGGAGAGCTCTTCGACGGTAACCCCACAGTCCTCGATGGTATCGTGAAGAAGTGCAGCTGCTACTGAAATAGGATCGGGTAGGAGCTGAGCCACACTACGAGCAGTTTCTACGCAATGATTGATGTACGGCTCACCGGACTTTCGGAATTGCTGCTTGTGAACCTCAGTTGCAAACTCGTAGGCACGTTTAATGATAGCGAGCTCATCGTCCTTATAACGGCTTTTATGCTCGCCCAAAATGTAACCTATTACGTCATCCCCACAGCCAACGTCGGAAATGCTACTCATAAGGATTAGCACCGCCCTTTACACCGCATACATGAGCGGCAAAGCTCTCTTCAAACGCTAGAACAAGTGTACGGTCGGCGGACAACGGTAGAGTCACTGAACTCCCGTAGCTCACAATTTAGCACTTAGTCTGCTGATTTTCATGAAGCGGTTCAACAATAAGCTTCATGTTCTGGAATCCTACGATGCGGACTTGGCGTGCATTGCTGGGTGGACTTCCCTCTTTCAGCATGGCATCCCAGTACGTGCCGTTAAAAAAGACCTTTCCGTCAGGCTGAAGAGGTCGTATGACTTCAGCGACTTCGCCGATGAACGCCTCCATTCCCATGTGTGGGTGAGAAAGCTGTGCACGAGTAATGAGATAAACCAGTAAGGCCATAAGAAATACGACCGTTCCGACAACTGGAAACAGAAACTTTAGCGAAACCCCCATGAATGGTTCCGGTTGCTGGAACAACGCCAGGGCGCCAAAAAAGATGCAAATTGCACCGCCTAGGGTTAGAAG
>JANZZJ010000197.1 GCA_026419455.1 Candidatus Sumerlaeaceae bacterium
AGCCGGAGACGTATTGGGGCAACGTCAACCCGGTAGGTCCACGCGGCGTGGACGACGAGGGCGAGCGCTTTGCCGAGGCAATGACTATCGCCTATCACCGCTATCACGGCGTGGATACGCGCATCGCGCGTATCTTTAACACTTATGGCCCGCGTATGCGTATGCATGATGGCCGAGTGGTGCCGAGCTTCATCGCCTCTGTGCTTCGCAACGAGCCCATCACGGTCTATGGCACCGGTAAACAGACGAGGAGCTTTTGTTACATTGATGACCTTGTGGAAGGAATTTGGCGATTGCTCAATTCTCGCGAAGTTATGCCGGTTAACTTGGGCTCCGAATTTGAAATGAGCATTGAGCAATTTGCACATCTGATAAAAAAATTAGCAGGAAGCGACGTTCCGATTGTTTATCACCCACTGCCCGAAGACGATCCCAAGACGCGGAGACCTGACTTGACAAAAGCACGTACTGTGCTTGGCTGGGAACCCAAGATCTCGCTTGAAGAAGGGTTGCGGCGCACGATCGACTATTTCCGAGCTAACTATGAGCGCACTGAGCCACACCCCTAATCGGGCGCGTTATTGCCGGCTGAGAGCGGCCCAGCAAAGAGGTTAGAAGACAGGGCAAAAGAACTTTGGTGAGGGAAAGGGAGTTATGAGCTATTCACGACCTTCCTATTCGCGGGAAATGCTGGAGAATATTGCGACAAAAGTAGGGACGCCTTTCTGGCTTCTCGATGCCGCTGTCCTTCGCAAGAGAATAGGCGAGATAAAGTCCGTAGCCGAGCCGGCAGGAATCCAGGTGCGCTACGCTATGAAAGCTCTATCGGCAACGCGTGTCTTGCAGGAAATGCGCGACGCTGGCATGTGGATTGATGCTGTTTCTGGCAATGAAGTCTTAAGGGCACTCCATGCAGGTTTCCCAGCTGGTCAAGAACCACCCGTCATCGTTCTCACGGCAGATGTGTTCCGGGGCAATGCCTTGGAAGTTGTTTTGAAGAAAAACATCCTGCCCAACATTGGTTCGCCTGGCATGATCCGTGTGCTGGCCGAGGCTGGCTACCATGGTGATATTGCTGTGCGTATCAATCCGGGCTTCGGTCATGGGCACGTCAACGCCTGCGATACTGGAGGCCCCAGCTCGAAGCATGGTATTTGGTACACTCATTTAGGGGAGGCTGTGGCAGAAGCTCAGCGCCACGGCATGCGCGTGGTCATGCTTCATGCGCACATTGGGAGTGGTCCCAAAATTACCGAACTTCTGCAGAACCTCCGTCGTCTCGCCCGAGAATACGCCACGCTTTTGCCTCAATTCCCCGACGTCAACGCTGTGAGCTTGGGGGGCGGCATTCCCCACACCTACAAAGAAAGCGACCCGCCAGTCGACATTTCGCCCCTGCGCGAGCTTTTTGCGGAAGCTAAGTCGGAGCTGGAGAAGGCAACGAACCGTCCGATTCGAGTCGAGATCGAACCGGGCCGTTATTTCGTTGCACCGTGCGCCACGCTCGTCACTCGTGTCACCGATGTCAAAAAGACCGAGACAAACCCCAAGGGGCCTGGACGCACATTTGCTATGGTTGATGCGGGTTTTGTGGATCTCATTCGCCCTGCGATGTACGGATCATATCATAGAATGACCGTGGTGGGGCGCGGACAGACAAACGCGGAGCAGGACATTGTTGTGGCCGGACCTCTCTGTGAGTCCGGCGACGTCTTCACCCGCGATGCCTCTGAATTACTGGCGCCACGTCGGCTGCCAAAGCCCGAGCCTGGCGATCTCTTGTGCATCCACGACGGTGGAGCTTACGGCTATGTCATGAGTTCGAATTATAATTCTATTGGTCGTGCTCCGCAAGTTTGGTTGGAACCGGACGGGAACCTGCGTTTAATTTCGCGGCGCGAGACTGTTGAGGACCTGCTTCGTATTGAAACTGACGAAGCGCTCTGAGCGGTTCCCAAGCGTGCAGGTCCCTGAGCTTAATTGTAAAGAGCCCACTCGGCGACACAGGAAGGCGGCGAATCAAAGGGCGGATAGTCCGTGATTGTCACTGTGATGCGTGCCTGCCAGTCCGCTGTGTCAAGGAAATAGGATCCTGCTTGGCTCGTCGAAACTGTCACACTCGTGTCCGCAAGATCGTCGTACGCGTTGGTGATGTCCTCGTTAATACCGTAGAGCAAATCGTAGTCGATTTCCTTAGTGTTTGTGACAAGCAGAAGTTGTGTTTCGCCAGGCAGGACCATGTCGTCGAACCACACAGCCTCAAGTGTGGACGTCGTTTGTGCGGGCAAACGATAGTAGGGGAAGTTCGTGTCATCGTAGCGGTACTCATGGATCGGCTCGGTGATGCCGTATAGTTGCTGGGCGCGCGGCGAATACACAGAAACGCCAAAAACATACTCGCCCTGCCCCAGTGCCGAGCGCTCTTTCGCATTCTTAATAAACACCTGAGAAAGCTTCACCGTCACGCGTTGGCGCCCAAAGAGATCAGCGGCGATACCAGCACGCAGCCCCCGGTGGTCTTTACTGCTTTCATGCGTAGCATGGACGCAGCTTCGGGTGGGGGCTAGTCCCAAATACTTCGATTGAGCACTCATTGCATGAAAAAATGTGTCGCGCAGTAGCTGAACGCCGTCGTTGGGTTTCTGGGAGGCTAAAGTCAGGGCGTAATTGTGGTAATTGTCATCCGACGGGATCCAGATGTGAATGGGAACGAGACTCAGCAGCGGATTGTTTGCCTCAGTGTGAGGATTGTACAAATTCGTATCAATCCATGAGTACGCCATATGCTGGAGATCAATGGGATCTAAATCGAGCGAACTACGCATAAAGTCGCGGAGCGAACTCCCACCCTCGCTTGCAATCCAGTTGCCGCCGACGACCCCCTCCACCACGATCCAACGCGCGATTTTCCCGCTACTGACCAATCCCTCCACATCCTTTTCGATCATCCAGCGAGAAACGAGCCCACCCATGCTGACCCCAAACAGGTTAACCTGCTGAGCGCCGGAGCGACGCATGACCTCCTTAGCATACTTGGCCGTAATGAGAGCGTATCGGGGAATGCCGCCGCCGTAGATTGCCGTCACAGCAGCCACGTCGGCGATGTCCTGAGCCG
>JANZZJ010000008.1 GCA_026419455.1 Candidatus Sumerlaeaceae bacterium
GTATAAGAGACAGGTGTTGGCACCGCTAATTAACATTGCGCGTTAGCAGCCTCATGTGAAACGGTTTTAATGGTGACACAGGACTACTAACGCGGCACAGTCCGAGAGGAGAATGGGTGGATGCAGCACAAGGGTGATTGCAGGGGGGAGAGGCCCTGGAAACTGGCCATCTCGCGCCTGCGAAATAACAAATGGATGAGATGCTTCCCGCTGTGTTTCGTGGCAGGATGTGGGCATGCCGCAAGATGCAATTTTTTCGAGGATCCAGCGAGCATCGCAGCTACTGTGCATTGGCTAAGCATTGCGCTGCCGCTCCTCATGGTGCCGTTGATCGTTGTGTTGGCGCTGAGACTTGCTAAGAGGAGGCGTGTGGAGCAACCCGCCGTTGGGGAGGTTGCTACGGACCTGCTTGCACGCCCCTGGACACGGCGCCCCGATTGGGCGATGGGGCGAATTGAAAGCGAATCTCTTGGTGCGATAACTGGCGCTTTGGGTTGCTTGGCGGTTATGTGGAACGGCATTCTTGCTGTTTTTATCTACGCGTGGTTGATGCAGCACCCCTCGTCGAAGGATACGCGCGTAGTGGCGCTGGTCTTATCGCTTTTTCTTCTTGTCGGTATTGCTCTAGCCGTCTCGGCGATTGTTTTTGCGCTTCGGTGGCGTCGTTACGGGAAGTCGTACGTCGAGCTGGAAACGATTCCGGGCGTAATCGGAGGGCGGCTGGCGGGACGAGTTTGGGCGAAATTGCGTCCTGCGCCAAGCGATGAAGTTCAGCTGAGCCTGCAGTGCGTGCGACGCCACACGACCGGGTCTGGGAAAGACCGCCAGCAACGTGAAGATATCCTTTGGGAAACTAGCGTGAACGTCCAGGGCGGCGATTTGGCTTTGGGCCCAAATCAGGGCGTCTTCATTCCGGTCGAGTTTTTCATCCCGCGGGAATGTGAAACAACGACGTCCTTCGGTGGGGAGGATGGGATTCTATGGCGCCTCCAAGTTCGTGCCAAGGTGAGAGGACCTGATTATACGGCAAGCTTTCAGGTGCCAGTTTTTGTGACTGAGGCAAGCGATTCGCCTGAAGCTCAGGAACTTGAAGCCCGTGAACGGCGTAAGCGACTATCGCAGGGGCCTCCCCCAGGTGGAGAAGTCAGAATTACTCCTACCATGACAGGCGGCACACAGCTTTACTGGCCTCCACTGCGCCATGTAGTGGGCGGTCTTATTCTTGTGCTTGTTGCCGCTGGGTTCATTGCCGCGATCTACCTCATACGCGACCATGGTGCTATTTTTGCGTACATTGTGTTAGTGTTGTTCGCTGTTTTGTTTGGAGCCGCAGCAGCAGTGGCCCTGGGTGGTTCAGCGCGGATTCAGTTGGAACCGGATGGCCGCTTGCGGTTAGAACGAAAGGTTTGCGGCATGGGACGACCTTTCGAGTGCAATGCTGCTGATATTGCTGCTGTTGAGCGGGTAGCTTCTGGACGCTCGGGCAACCGACTATATTTTACTGTGCAGCTTCGGCTAGCGGATGGTCGAAAAATTCCAATCAATTGGGGGATGGAAAAAGAGGACGAGACGTCATACGTTGAAGCCTTGCTCGAGGATTGGGTGCACTTGTACCGCCGCCGCGAAAGCTACCGTGAAAAAGCCGGCTGACACCAACTTTCCGAAACTCATTGCGTGCAAAAGTAAAATACTCTATGTGGCAGGAGTACGAATGGTACTTTGGGGATTAGAGCCTTTCATGCTTTGCAGCAGGTCTAGGATAAATTGTGGAAAGGGGCCGACGAGATGACTCGCACGAACACCGTGCTATTTATAGCATCGATTTTTCTTAATTACTTATTACTGTCCGCGCTTTGGGCTCAGCCAGCGGGCGAGCCTGAGCGGGGGTTCCGAGTTGTCAAGGCTGACCCGCAGGGAGTGCTGCCGGCGGAGAAACTTAAGCAGCCCTTGGAGGTCCGGGTACAGTTTTCATCAGAAGTGGTGCGCGCTGTGGACGTGGGGACGACAAGTCCGTGCATTCTCGAGCTTGTTCCGCACGTGGGCGGTCCCGGTCGCTGGCGCGATGAGAAGACATTTGTTTGGACGTTGGATCCGCGGCAACTGCCCGCCGGCACAGAAGTTCGCTATCGCGTGGTGGGAGAAGCTCGCGACCTCAGGGGACGCACGCTTACTGGCAATCGAGAATTTATGTTCGTGACGCCGCCCCTCGCTGTACTTGGTGGCCGGCAAGTGCCCGTGACAGTGGCTGGCGGCTATGCAGTACAGCTGGAATTCAACTATCCAGTGAACCCAGACGAGCTGGCGAATTTTATCACGGCGAAATCTGGCGATCACCCTCTTGCGGTTGGGGGAGTCATGGCAGCGGAGGTAGGCAAGGAGCGTCGTTCACAGATGCGCTCCGACGTTCCTACCCGCACACCGATTGTTCAGCTCGCGGGAGGCATTGATAACGAAGAAGCTATCATCGAAGTGGCTCCCGGCCTCCCCCCGGCACGGGGCGGAAAACCGTTGGCGGCACGGGCGCAACTCAGCGTGAAAATTCAGCCGACTTTTGTCCCATTGCAGGCTTACGGTTACTGGAAGGGCGAGCGTGGTTTTTTGGCTGTGGAATTCACGGCGCCAGTGTCCTTGGAGGGAGCGGCGGAGAATGTCTCTGTCCTACCCCCTGTCAAGTTTAGTGTGGATCGAAAATGGGGGCGCTGGGGGTATGCCCAAGGTGAAAACGCACTTGTTCTGTCGGGAGATTTTCAGCCTGAGACGCGCTATGCCATTACGATTAGGTCAGGGCTGAAAAGTGCGGAGGGGCAGCCACTGGGCAAAGATCGTACTCTGCAGGCGTGGATGCCGAAAGTCATGCCGTTCCTTACGTTCGATCGGGTTGGCGGACATCTCTCGCCACAAGGAACCATGAAGGCACGCGTGCGAAGTTCTGGTGTCCGAGAATTCTCGCTCCACATTTATCGGCTATATGAAAACAATCTAACTTATTATCTCACCCGAGATTGGGATGAGGACGTTGTCGCTCAATTAGGAACATTCGTGGCAGAAAAGACGGTGCCTGTCGGCAATCCCAATGGCCCCACGACCACTCATCTCGACCTGCGCGAATTCGTGACTACAGGCTCGGCCGCTGGGGTGTATCTATTGCGGATCAATGCGCCCTACCCGTCCGAAGTGCCTGACGTGGCAGATGAAGAAGAGCGTTATCAGCGTTATTCGGGTCTTCATGACCATGCGGTCGTAGTGCTTTCCAACCTCGGTGTGGTTGGCAAGTGCGGAGAATCCCAGGCTACAGTTTGGGTAACGGCACTTGATACGGCACAGCCGATCGCAGGTGCCAGTGTTCAATGGTTCTCCCAAAAGAATCAGTTGCTAGGCGAGTCGCTCACTGACGCACTCGGTGTAGCGCACTTGGAGAACATTTCTGCCGATTTCGAGCGGCGTCCCTTCCTTGTTGTTGTGCGCCTTGGCCACGATTTCACGTATTTGAAATTGGGGGACAACCAACTCCCGCTGCCGGCGGAACGAATTCTTGCGCGTGAACGTCCGTTTCACACGCGGGGTTATGAGGCATTTGTCACAACCGAGCGAGGAGCTTACCGCCCTGGTGAACTGGTTCACCTCATGGGGTTTTTGCGAGGGGTAGATTATCAGCCGCCCAAAGGGGCGTTTCCCATTGAGCTGTGCGTGCAGCGCGCGGACGGCGTTATGCTTGAGCCTATGCGGGTGATTCCTACGCCAAGCGGGGCATTTGAAGCATCCATTTCGCTGCCGCGGACGGCGCCAACGGGGCTTTGGCGGGGGATTCTGCGCCTTCCTGGCCAGAACATTAAGGGCGAAATGCTTTCACCACCTGACGACGGAGAGAGCAGTGGGCGTAAGACGCCAGGAGAGCTTGGGCGGGTTGAGTTTTTCGTCGAGGAATTCATGCCCACGCGTCTCGAGGTTAAAGTGGATGTTCCCGACAAACGTTTGGCTACCAGTGAAACCGTTAATGTTCGTGTTCGCGCAAGTGAACTTTTTGGTCAACCGGCAGCAGAGCGGCCGTTTAGTATCCACGTGCTATATCAGCCGGAACCCTTTGTCTGTCCAGATTTTGCCGAATACACCTTTGGCGATGCGACGCGTGAACTCGACCGCACGGAGGAAGGGATTGAGGAGCTCACGCTCAATGCTCAAGGAGAGGCGGCGGTGCCAGTTCCATTGCGAGTGACGCGCGCTCCGGCAGCTGTGCGGGCAGAGATTCAGACGGTGGTGCAGGATCCCGGAGGGAGAACGGTGACGAAGCGTGAAATCCGCAGGGTGGATCCTGTCCCATTCTACGTTGGCGTTCGGCTCGGCACGAGCGGCATAGCTGAAGTCAATAAGCCCCTTGAGTTGCGCGTGGTAGCGGTTCGTCCGGATTGTTCCCCGGCCTCAGACGTAACCGAACTTTCGGCCACGATTTCCAGGGTGGTTTGGGATTCCATTCTCAAGCGTTCTGGTGGAAGTTACAGCTTTGTCACCACCCAGCGGCTCATTCCCCAGATGTCGGTGCACATTCCGCTGGCCAATGGGCGCGGGCAGCTCACTTGGACTCCGCCTGTAGAAGGCGAGTACGTTGTAGTTGTCTCAGCGCTAGAAGGTGGGGCACAAACACGTGTTCCCTTCTACGCCAGCAGTGGTGTCTGGGGTTCGCAGCCGTGGTCGCTGGAGAAGCCCGAGGAACTCGAGATAGTAGCCGATAAGAGCTCGTACGAGCCGGGCGACGTGGCACGGGTTCTCGTCAAAGCGCCATTTGCGGGGACGCTTCTGGTTTCGCTCGAGCAAGATAGGGTGACCAGTGTCAGTATCCATCCTGTCACAGTCAACACTGCGGAGCTAGAGCTCCCTATTGAACCCCAGATGGCACCTAATGTCTTCGTCACGGCTACGCTTGTGCGTCCTGTTCGACCTGCCGATAAGTGGCTGCCTCATCGCGCCTTTGGCACGCTAAGCCTGCCGGTGCACCTGCCGGAACGGCAGTTGGCGGCTACACTACAAGCGCCCTCGGAAATTAGGCCTGACAGCCGTCTCGATGCGGAGCTTGTGCTTTCGGATGCGAAAACGAGCGCTCCTGTGGAAGGAGATGTTTTTGTGTGGGCGGTGGACGAGGGTGTGTTGGCGCTGACAGAATTTGCCACTCCCGATCCGTGGCAGTTTTACTATGGTCCGCGGCGGCTCGGCGTGACAACGGCGGATTTTTACGCGGATTTAATGCCGGATCTTGTGGCGAAAGCAGAGAGTGCGCCCGGCGGCGGCGAAGCCGCAATGGCGCGGCGAATGTCGCCTGTGGCGGCGGAGCGCGTGCGGTCTGTGGTACTGTGGGCAGGGCTGTTACGAACAGATTCCCAAGGGCGTGCCCGGGTGAGTTTCAGGGTACCAGCCTACGCAGGCAAACTCCGTTTGATGGCTATGGCTGGTTCAGGAGCGCGATTTGCCAGTAGCGATCAGCCCGTTATCGTGCGTGGACCAGTGGTAGTGCGCGAGCATTTCCCACGCTTTCTGTCTCCGGCGGATATTGCGCAGGTGCCGATTGTCTTGTACAACAACAACACGGAAACGACGACACGAGCCTTCGTTACCGTGGTGGCCACGGGTCCAGTGGAAATTGAGGGTGAGAGGCCGTGGGAGAGGGAACGAAGCCATGCGACCGCCGCGACAACGCTAACGGCGAGTCTCGAAATTGACCCCAGGGGGCAGCGCACGGCATTCATCACCCTAAAGGCAAAAGAAACTGTGGGGGTGGCACGGCTCCGGGTAACTGCGGCCGCTGGAGATTTCCGCCATGAGGAATCCCTTGAGCTGCCAGTGCGTCCTGCCACAGTTCCCAAGCGCGTAGCGGGGCGGGGATTTGTTCAACCGGGGAGCCAATTGAGACTCGAGCTGCCGCATGATTTCATGGCCGGAACCACAACGGGAGTGCTGACCGTTGGACACAGTCGCGCTGGCGAGCTTGTGACAGCTTTACAGTACAACATTACCTACCCCTATGGTTGTGCCGAGCAATTGATTTCGGCAGGCTTTCCGGTTCTTGCGGCGTCGGAGATTGTGAAAACGTATGGGGAGGAGAATTTTACTTCCGAAGGGGTGGCGCAACTAGTCGCCACAGCGTGTGAGCGCTTGAGCGAACTTCAAACGCTGCGCGGAGGTTTGGCCATGTGGCCCGGCGAGCGCGAACCGTGGCTGTGGGCCTCGCTGTATGGAGCGCACTTCTGGCTCGAAGCGCGCAGAGCGGGTTATAGCGTGGCGGAAGAGCAGCTCGAGGCCCTGCTGAAATTCATTAAGAACGAAGCATTCCGAAGCGAGTCGGGTGGGGCACTTCGTCCGGCAGTGGCACGCGAGAGAGCCTATGCGGTGTACGTATTGGCTCTGGCGGGGCGTCCCGCGCGGGACCAGATGGAACTGCTTTACGACAGGCGCGAGGAGCTTCCGTTGGGAGCGAACGCCTTGCTCGCCGCAGCCTACTGGAAACTTGGTATGCATGAAACTGCCAAGCAGGTGCTGGCGATAGCGCCGGAGGATGCCCAGCAGGTCGAGACGGGGCGAACGCTTGCTTCTCCGACGCGCGAGGCCGCCATTTTGTTGTCGGTGTTGTGTGAAGTCGAGCCATCGAGCGCGCGTACCCGTGCTCTTGCGGAAAAGCTTTATGCGCAAATCAAGCCAGTTGGGCATTGGGGAAGCACACAAGACAATGCATTTGCCGTGTGGGCGCTTGCGCGGTTCGAGAAAAGCGTAAGAGACATACCCGCGGCGAAGGGAGTGGTGCGATGGCGTGGAAAAGAGCTGGTGCTTGAGCAGGAACGGCAAGTGGTCGTAGGATTAGACACATTGCAGGAAGCGGTGGAGATCCTGTCGCAAGGGCCAGGGCCGGTTTTCTACTCGTGGTTTGTTGAGGGAGTGCCACTGAAACCTAGTGAGAGCGCCGAGGCTCAAGGACTCAAGCTGACGCGCCGCTACCTCGACACCAAAGGGCGAGAGGTGGCGCTGGATGCACTGAAACCAGGTCAGGCCGTATTCGTGGAACTCACAGTGAAGGCTGAGCGCCCCGTGAGCAACGTGGCAGTTGTGGATCTTCTGCCCGCTGCTCTAGAGATTGAAAATCCGAAGTTGGAGACGGCTGAACGCGGCGGGGCACCAGCTTCTGCAGAAACGCTGCTAGTGGATCGTCTTGAGGCACGCGATGATCGCATGATTATTTTCACCTCGTTGGCGGAAGGCAGCAAGAATTACGTTTACCGGTACTTATGCCGCGTTGTCAGTGCAGGTAATTTTACTGCTGGGCCCGCTTGGGCAGAGTGTATGTACGCTCCGGAATGGCGCGCCTATAGTCCCCCAACGAAAGTGGGTGTCGTTGCGCTCGGCTCTCGCTGACTTTGGCGGCAGGTCATCGCAAAAAGCGTTGACAGTTTTGGCATCACCTGTAGGCCCTGAATGTCTTTTTTCTGATAAAAAAGGCGTCAAGATTGTCTTTAGCGGGTCAAGTTTGCGTACGGAGATACAACCATGGACATGAAGCAGATTTATGCCGCAGCCGAGCGCGACCGCGAAGCAGTGGCTGCTTTTCTCCAGGATATTCTGCGCATCAAGAGTCTGAGCTGTGAGGAAAAGCAAGTAGTAGAGCGCATCGCCGAGGAGATGCGCAAAGTGGGTTTTGATGAAGTGCGCATAGACGGGCTCGGAAACGTCATAGGGCGCGTTGGTAGCGGGCCGCGTGTGGTGGCCATGGACGCTCACATCGACGTCGTGGACGTGGGGAATCCCGAGTTATGGGAGATCGAGCCTTTCTCAGCCGTGCGTAAAGATGACATTATTTGGGGGCGTGGTGCATGCGACATGAAAGGGGCGATGGCGTCGCTCGTCTATGGGGCTAAACTGGTGAAAGAACTCGGGCTGGCGAAAAATCTGTCGCTCTACGTCACGGGAACCGTGATGGAAGAAGATTGTGACGGACTTTGCTGGCAGTACATTTTGCAGGAAAAGGTCATAGATCCATGGCCCGAGTGCGTGGTGATTGCCGAGCCGACCAATATGAACATCTACCGTGGCCATCGCGGCCGCATGGAAATAGAGATTCGTGTGACGGGATTGTCGGCGCATGGCAGCGCACCGGAACGCGGAATCAACGCTGTTTACAAGATGGCGCCCATCATTCTCGACATCGAGAAGCTCAACGAGCGGCTACGATATGATGAGTTTCTTGGCAAGGGAACCGTGACTATTTCCGAGATTCGCTCCACGAGTCCGTCGTTGTGCGCCGTTGCGGACTCGTGCACAATTCATCTCGACCGGCGCCTGACGAAGGGCGAGACCATTGAAACGGCCGTTGCGGAGCTAGAGGAATTGCCCAGCGTTAAGGCTGCCGGAGCTAAGGTTGTGGTGCTCGACTATGCGCGGCCTGCCTATACCGGGTTGGTGTATCCGACGAAAAAATACTATCCCACGTGGGTTTTAGAAGAGAATCATCCAGCATTGCAGACAGCGGTTGCAGCCTACGAGGCTGTGCTCGGCCAGAAGCCGAAAGTAGACAAGTGGACGTTCTCTACCAATGGCGTTGCGACGATGGGAATGTTTGGCATTCCGTCGTTTGGACTTGGCCCCGGCAATGAGGAGTTCGCTCACTCGCCAAAAGAGCATATTCCGGTGGATCACTTGTGGAAAGCGGCAGCTTTCTACGCTGCGTTTGCCGAGATGTATTCTAACCGCTAAATTAATAGGTTATAAAAAATACGTTCTAGGGAAAGGAGATTTGCTATGTTGTTCGATGAAAAGGTGGTTGCCGGACTGCGTGGCCGCGATTACATCGAGACCAACGACTGGACGGATGAGGAACTTGAGGTCGCACTCGAGCTTGCAGCTGATCTCAAGTTCAAGTTCCGCAACGGGATTCCCCATCGCTACCTTCCGGACAAGACGATTTTCCTACTGTTCTTTGATAAGTCAACTCGCACACGGAATTCCTTCGAGGCCGGAGCCACTCAGTTAGGGGCACACGCCCATTTCATTGACGCAGAGACGTCGCAGCTAGCCCATGGCGAGTCACCAAAAGATATGGGGGTTATTCTTTCGAGCTACGGTCATGCTATTGCCATCCGGCACGACCTGGTTCCTGGCGAAGGCAATACCTTGATGCGCGAGGTGGCGAAGCACGCCAATGTGCCGGTGCTCAACATGCAATGCGACGTGGACCATCCTTTCCAGACGCTGGCCGATCTCATGACGATACGGGAGCGTTTCGGGCGCAATCTTCGCGGACTTAAAATCGCCGTGAGCTGGGCCTATGCCCCCAGTTATGCAAAACCCATGAGCGTGCCTCAGGGACTAATTATGCTCATGACGCGTTTCGGCCTCGACGTGACGCTGGCGCATCCGCCGGAGTGGAAGCTCATGCCGCATACCATCGAAATTGCAAAAAAGAATGCGGAGCGCCTAGGGACAAAATTCGAGATTGTGGACGACATGGACGCCGCGTTTGAAGGAGCGGACATTGTTTACCCAAAGAGCTGGGGCATTGAGGAGCTTTTCCACAAACCCGAAGAGGCGCTGAAGTTAGCAGCTAATTATAAGCACTGGATTTGCGACGAGCGACGAATGAAGCTGGCCAAGAAGCATGCGGTCTATATGCACTGCTTGCCAGCCGACCGCGGCAATGAAGTGACGGACGAGGTCATTGATGGTCCCCAGTCTATCGTGTATCAGGAAGCAGAAAACCGCCTGCATACCTGCAAGTCGGTCATGACGCTGACGATGAGCTGATCATTCATTTCTATTGTTATTGATTTAACACGCCTATGCGGCGCTCCGCAGATGCGGAGCGTCGCGTTTCTGTTATCTTGGGTTGAAAAAATGAGTGGTAGCCGTGAGCTGGTGTGCGAAACGACGTGGTGAGAGAACGGTTGCAAGAATGGAGTAGGGCGGCACAGAATTAATAGCAGTGCGTCGAAATTGCATGACGGCTGGTGTTTCTTCCCCGAAAATCGTCTTGAGAATATGGCGCGACGCCGGCAGAACGTGAAGCGTCGCGTGTTTTTTTGCGGCCGGCGCGATGTGTTCGTGGTTTTTTCAATTTTCTCAGGTTGAGGCGAGATGGTGGATAGCGTGATGATCAATGGGGTGCAGCGTGGGCATGCGCTCTACCCCGGCACGTTTGATGTCCTTACTTTTGGGCATCTTGACCTTGTGCGGCGCGCGGCAACGATTTTCCGGCGTTTGACGGTTGCTGTGGCCCACAATCCGGCGAAGCAGCATCCCATCTTTACGGTGGAAGAGCGAGTGGAGATGCTGCGCGAGTCCGTGAATGATCTTGCCAATGTGTCGGTGGCAAGTTTTTCGGGGCTGACGGTGAGTTTTGCGCGCGAGATCGGTGCGCAAGTAATCGTGCGCGGACTACGTGCTGTGAGCGACTTCGAATTCGAGCTGCAAATGGCGATGATGAACGAAAGCCTAAACCCCGATATCTGCACGGTCTTTATGGCGCCGGCCCCGGCGTACTCGTTTTTAAGTTCTTCTCTTGTTAAGGAGATAGCGCGATTTGGTGGCGACGTAACGCCTTACGTTCCCGACCACGTCGCGCAAAAGCTGGTTCAGCGGATGAAGGAGTTAGAGCAGCGATGACGTTGGTGGAACGTTGGACAGAGCAGGCGAAGGCGATACGCAAGCACATAGTTCTTCCTGAGGGAGAAGAGCCACGCATGATTGCAGCGGCCAGCCGCGTGGTGGAGGAGGGCATAGCGTCGGTTGAATTGTTGGGCGATCCGGTGCAAGTATCGGCGGTGGCGCGGCAAGTGGGCGTCGCGCTCAAAGGTATCAAAATCACACATCACCTCACGCATCCTGCTTTTGACAGGCTGTGCGAGAGCTACGCATTGATCCGCTCGCAGGAATCTGGGAAACAGTTGAGTGCATCGGCTGCTCGGAGAATTTTAACAAATCCACTTTTTTTTGCTGCCATGATGGTGCGCGAGGGACTGGCAGACGGCGTAGTGGCTGGTGCGCTCAACACGACAGCGAACGTCGTTTTGGCGGCGCAGGGCGCGATAGGTTTGCGCGAGGGTGTAAGTAGCGTGTCGTCGGCTTTTGTTATGGTGTGTCAGGATACGAATTTTGGTGAGCATGGCATTTTTGTGTTTGCCGATGCTGCGGTGATTCCCAGTCCCACCGCAGCCCAATTAGCTGACATTGCCATAGCCAGTGCAGCAACATTTCAGGCGTTGGTGGGGGCGGAACCACGCGTGGCCATGCTGAGTTTTTCTACCTACGGCAGCGCTGAACACCCGCGTGTGGCCAAGGTGCGCGAGGCTGTGCGGCTAGTCCGCGAAAAGGCCCCGGAACTTGCGGTAGATGGTGAACTGCAAGCGGATGCAGCGATTGTTGAATCCATTGGCAAGCGCAAAGCGCCGGGCAGCCCTTTGGTGGGACGAGCTAATGTATTGGTTTTTCCTGATCTGAATGCGGGCAATATAGCTTACAAGCTTGTCGAACGCCTTGCGAAGGCACAGGCGTTGGGGCCGTTTTTGCAAGGGCTGCGCAAGCCGATGAATGATTTATCACGCGGGTGTTCTGTTGAGGACATCGTGCGCGTGATTACCGTGACATGTTTGCAGAGTAATGCAGGCTAGAATATGGGGTGGGGGAGGAAAAAAATAGTAAGGATGAATAGTGATTTTTCGCGTTGGTAGTAAGCGAACGCCCGGCGGCAAAAGAGCAGGCAAAGTGACAAATCGCAAAAAAATGCGATAAGCAAAAATAAGCTGAAGAGCCGGGTGTAAGAAAAAGACGCGACTCGCAAGAGACGCGCGGTAGAAGGCCGCGAAAGACGCAGGTCTGAACGAAGGCTCGCCCAAAGAGAGTGCGATAATTAGGCGCAAAGGCAGGGGCGGGCGAGCGAGGCGAGA
>JANZZJ010000041.1 GCA_026419455.1 Candidatus Sumerlaeaceae bacterium
GGGTGAGCTGTTCGGCACGGTGGCGGTCGGTAACATCGAGAGCGAGAAGGAGAATATCGGAGATTTTTCCTTGAGGGTCACGCAACGGAGTGGCAGAGACGAGAAGCACCGCGGGGCTGCCATCGGCGCGCTGCGCAGGCAGTTCGAGGAATTGGACACTGTCGCCGCCTTTGAGGCGTGCAAAGAATTCGTGCCACAAGGCGAGGGCCTCTGGCGGCGCCATCGGGAAAGGGGCCGTTCTCGAAATATCTTGGCGCAGGAATTCTGTCGCGGGAACGTTGCATGTCCGGACTTGCCCGTTTGGTTCCATGACGAACACTGGAGTAGGTGCAGAGGTAAGAACGGCCGAGCCGAAGTCGGCTGAAAGGCGACGGGCGAGGAAAAGATTTTCAATGCGGGCATGAAACTCGACTTTCTCAATAGGCATGAGGACGATATCTTCGATTGTCCGCCAGAGATAGCGTTGCGCCATCCCCACTTCTTTGTGCGAGGTAATCAGTAGAAACGGTAAAGCGACCGGCCGCTCACGAGATTTGCGTTCCTGAATTTCAGCTTCAAATTCTTGCAGGGCTGGGCCGTCCACAACGCCCACGTCGAACGGCAAATCGAGATCCCGAGGTCCAGTCGCCAGCAGCGGCCGATGTCCAATGCTTGCAATGTATTCGGTTACCATCCTTTGATTTTGCGGATTGGCAACAAGGACGAGAACGCGTGCCATGGCATGGCTCTCCTATATGGACTCTTGATCTCGCAGGAGATCGTTAGCCGAGGAAGACGGAGAGGGTTCGGTGTCTTGCGGCCTAGCAGCTCGCTGATCGGAAGAACGTTTGCGTCGCGAAAGCGCCGATTGGACAACCTTGCGTAGAAGATTGATGGGAACGGGTTTTTGTAATGCTTCCGTACAACCACGGGACAAGGCGTCGTTGCGTTCGCCAGCTGCAAGAGTATTTGCGACAATAACGACGGAAATTTGCCTGTCGAATAACAAATGAAATTGCTGAAATATTTGTGGATGATAGCGCAAGGTATCAATCACGACAACATCAATGGGCTTACTAGCTATTCTCTCTTCGAACTCGACAAAAGAGCATGCCATAAGAATCTCCACGTGAGAGTCCTCGAGCACCTGCTTCATGGCGCAGAGGTTCTCGCGATTGGGCCCCACCACCAGCACCATTGAGTGCCCCTCTCCCACCAGGTTACCTTCTTCCTCAGGAATGACGTTCGCCAACAATGGGGACTCCGCTCAGGATACCCCGCAGTTGGGTGAGTGGTTTGCCTACCTTAATGCCATAACGGCAGATTTCGAATTCCCGTAAGGTTTTTTCAAAATCTCCGAGACGTTTCTTGAGCACGCCAATTGCTTTGCGAAGTTCGCCGCCAATTTCCAAATAGCGCAGGAAGATGATGTTGTCAGCAATGTGACTAATGCCGCGCTCCGTCGCTTGGAAATCGCCGGTAATTTTCTCAACTTCATTGATAAGAAGCACAGCGACGCCCCGGTTCTGCAAATAAGAGCATAGGGCCCTAAGATGCCGCTGAAGATCCTCGCCTCGAATGGAAAGACTATAGCCCCCCATCGCGTCGAGCATCACAATTTTGGTATTACTACTTTCCACGTCGTGGCGCACCATGGCTGCAAATTCGTCCGGGCCATAACTGAGAGGCTCGACCTTTACGATAGAGAGGGTGCCAACTTCCACCATTCGTTTCGCAGGGATGTTGACGTTGATACACCGCTGAATCATGACGTGGGGATTTTCCTCAAAGGCATAAACCACGGAGCGCTCGCCCCGTCCTGCCGCTTCTTTCATGAACCCCAAACCGAGGGTGGTTTTGCCAACGCCGGATGGCCCCGAAATGACCGTGACAGTGCCGCGTTCGATTCCGCCGCCCAACAGCTCGTCAATCTCGGGGACGCCGGATGAAATGACCTCGGGCGCGAATTCGATGCGATGTTCTGCGGGGCGCAGAGACGGGAAAACTTCAATTCCTCCTTGGGTGATCCGGTAGCTGTGGCGACCGCTAATAAAATCCGAGCCGCGGAACTTGCTCACGGTGAGGACGCGTCCTTGGAGAGCATGATCAAGATGAATCACGCCATCGCACATGAACTGCAGGTCTTCGTCGGGTGCTTCAGGGCTGCTTTCAGAGGAGAAGAGAATGGTTGCGCCCTTTTCCGAGAGAAATTTAAGGAAAGAGAGCACTTGGCGCCGGAACTGGAATGCGTCAGGCGCAAGATAGCGGAACTGTGTCATGGCATCCAGAAAGACGCGTTCAGGTTGAGTGCGTTCGATTTCCTCCACAAGTTTTTGCGCGAGCGGCTCTCGTTCGACTTCAGCGGGAGAAAAGATGTCATAGGTTTCCGCCCGCGTAAAAAAAGTGGGTGATGGGCTGAGGTCCAAGATGTTCACGTGGTGAACATCAAAGCCGAGATTGGATGCATTGCGCTGAAGCTGTTCAGCCGTTTCGCCAAAGCTTATGAAGAGAGACTTGCCTTTTGTTGCATCAGCAGCGGTGAGAAAATGCCAGCCTAAGGTGGTTTTGCCTGCTCCTGGTCCCCCTCGGACAAGATAGGCGTTGGTACGGAGTAAGCCTCCGGAAAGGATTTCATCCAACCCTTGAACACCTGTGGATAGGCGGCTAACATACTCCATGTCGTCTCACTCCTTATCATTCCTTCTCCGGTTTTTCATCCTAGCGATTGAAACGTAATATATATCTCGCAGCACACGGTTATGTTGGCCACAAAGAGAAACATTGGCAAGAACAAACGCCGTCCGAGCAGGGGAGCCAGCGTACAGTTCTTAGTGGGAAATTGCTAGTAAAACCGAGCTTCCCCCGTCACTTATGTTGTGGTGGCAGGACTCGTAGCTTGAGCGAAGCATTGGAGAAAACTGGCGAAACGGGGAACAAATTGACAGGAGTTCCCAACCTCGACCGCGGTGGGAAAGAGTGCGGAGCAAGTCAGCCTTTTCCGGAATGGGCCTGCCCGCAGCAGGGGCAGAGCGGCACACTCGAGAAATTTCTCACGGTTACATTTATTGCGATGTGGAGACAACCGGACGCGTCTGGGCTACCTTGTTTGCCGGAATGGCGATTTTGCTCCCGTTCGGCAGCTGAATGCGCCACGTGGTGGTCCCACGCTCCACCACTTGGCCTACGAACTGCTGTCCGTTTTTGAGCACGATGAGCTCGGCATTCCCACCAAGCCCCGCAGCAGGGGACGCGGTCTGAGGCGTAGGAGCTGGGGCATAGTTACGTGGGCCGGTAAGCGGCGTAGCCTTGATGAATGGAGAATCCTTTGTGTTCGAGCGGTCAAGGGAGACCGGTGTCGGCATCAGTGCCATGACATTGACGGGAGGCGGAGTGGGAACGGAAGGAGTTGGCGAAAGGACACTAGGCGCCACGAAGGTGGGCACGGCGGGGGCGGCAGGCGTTGCGGCGGCTCCAAAGTTGCTTTCGCCCGTGCTGCCCGGAATCATGATCGAGCCACGAGTTTCCTCGGTGGGAATTCCCATCTTTGCAAATTTCTCCGCAAGGCCAGTTGCTGGAGAAGTGGGTGCTGCGGGAGGGAGAGTGGGCGATTCAGCCGGGGGAGGTGTTAGCCCTGGTGCCGATAGCTGGGGCAACGCCGGCGTCGGTGCTGGAGTTGCTACCGGTAACTCCTGGGGTTGCGAAAGAGTGGCCTGCGACAGTGCCGGCGGGGAAGTGGCCGCTTGTGTTGCCGGTGCTGACGGCGTGAGCAGTGGCAAGGTCGGGGCGGCACCGGAGACATCCGGAGTGGCCACGGGAGCATCGCTCAGAAGCGGGAGAGTTGGCGGTGTGGCTGCAGGTTGCACGGTTGCAGCTTGCGACGGCCCTGGCAAAGTGGGTTGTTGCTGAGTGGGGGCACCCGGTTGAGCGAGCGGAGGCAGGGCAGGCGTTGTGGGCGGAAGCGGGGCTTGCACTGTGGGTTGGTCCAGGGTCGGTAGTGTCGACGCTGCAGCTGGTGTAGTCGCTGCCGTACCAAGGGAGGGCAACGTGGGTGGTTGCGCCTGCTGCACCGCAATCCGAAGGGGTGGTAACGTCTGGTCTTTAGGCGGGGCTCCAGTAGTAGTAGGTTGGGTTGCTGCCTCGCCAAGCACTGGCATTTTCGTTGCTGCGGTTTGTGCGGCGCCCAGCGAGGGGAGCTCCGAGCGCCCTGTTTTTGTCTGTGATTCTGCTAAAGACGGGAGCGACGTAGTAGCTGAGCCCGCCGCGGCGGAGGAGGCTCCGCCGGCGACGATTCCAGCAATTTGGTTGAGTCGTGCCAGAGCGAGCGCATGTTCGGTCGTCAGAGGTTTGCTGAGCGCGTCCACAAGCTTTGCGGCACGGCGTTCAACATTCTCCTTGTATAGCACAGCTTTGATTACTGAGAAGGCTGTTTCGGCTGTTTCCGGCGGTGCTGCAGGAGCGTGGTAACTGTAAAGCCCCACACCGTCGGCACGAGGATCGAAGATCGGCAAGAGCATCATCGCAGCGGTGAGCTTGGAGTTGTTGAGCCATCCACCAACAACAACCGTCGCCTTGGCTTTGCCTTTATTAGCGAGGGCGAAATTCATCCATCCTTCGAAGTCACCTGCGCGTGTCTCAGCTGCCTTGTAGTCCATAAGGGCAATGGAATCGACAAGTCCCTGCTCGGCCCAGCCCTGCCAGTCGCAGAGGGCAAAAGCACCGGGTGTGGTATTGTTCAGAAATTGCTCACGGTCCTTTGGAGGGTTTCCATATGTCACGGCCGAGGCGGAAAACTCCACCTCGGGGCGTGCCGCTTTCACAGCTTCGCGCGTTTTTCGAACAATCTCCGTGATCTGATTGCGGCGCCATTCGATCCATATGGGGTCTTTTGGTTCGGGCACAGCTGAGACACCTTTCTCAGCTTTGAAGCGCTCGAGGGCCTTGGGATTATAGCCAGCGCGAAGGGTGACGTCAGGCAAACGCACGCGTTCCAGCTGGATTCCGTCAACGGCATAGTTGCGTACGATTTCTGCTGTTACGAGAGCAATGTGATCTTGGACCTCTACCACGCCAGGATCGAGCCAGTACTCGTTTTTATTATCGCCGACTTCTTCGGAGCCGTCGTTGGTCTTGGTGAGCCAATCGCGATGGTCGAGCAACACGTGCTTTGGTGGTAGCTGCTGGTCCTTCATAGCCACGCGGAGTGCTGAAACCATCGCGTGGACCTTGATGGCGGGGGCGCCGGAGCGCGCCTCATCGAGAAGGAGTTTGAGAGGATCGAAATCTTCCTTTAGGTCCGCCGCGCGGGGCACGACTTGCGATTGATAGTAGGCGTCGCCGTAGCAACGCACCTGCGCGACGATGGTGTTGAAGCCGAGTTCACGACAGTCCTGCACCAACTTCCGAATCGAGGTTGATGATTTAAGGGTAGGCCCCACGGCATCAACGTAGATAGCTCTGGAAAAGTCCGGGCGTTCGAGGTTTGATTTAGGCGCGGCTACGGGCTTGCCGCTCGCATCGAGAGGTAGCGGGGGTGGAAGAGTGTCAGCCACACTCTGCGGTGGTGACTGGGCCCAAAGGGTAAAGCTGAGCGCACTGAAGGAAAGAATTATTCCGATGAGGCAATTCGACGTTCTCAAGGTCCGTCTCCCTACAGAGTAAGTTCTCAAACGCCATTAATACGGATACGTGACAAACTCATGCAAATGGCGGACTCAAGACGAAACCGGCGGCGCCCTAATGACCGTCTGGGCATGAGTTTGTCCGCATTGGCGAACGCATAGTCATGATTGTTGCTTTGCACATCTACACAAATGCAAAGAAGAGATAGTCAGTCGAAGGAACAAAAAGTTTGGCGCCATGATGAGACCGTGGAGTCATGCGTGGGCGAAGCGCTATCCAAGGGAGGGGGTTTTTTGTTGCGCCGGAATCCTTCCCCTCATAGCGGGTAAACTATGGCGATGAAGCGGCCGGACAGACATCAGATCGTTACTGCGGTTCTCGTGCTATCCGATGTTGTCGCTTTTTGCGTGATCTGGTTCGCCATGTACTACCTTCGCGATTATTTGGCGGACGTTGGTTTTGCCCGCCGACCTATCAACCCGATCCGCAACTACGTGCTGGCACTTCAAGTGTATCTTCCGTTGTGGCTAGTCTGCGAGTGGTATTACGGCAACTTTGATCACCGCGAGAAGCTCACGGGACTCAATCAGCTTTCGCGCATTTTAAAGACGTTTATAGCGGGGCTCATTGGGTCGCTTGCATTCGCCTATCTTTTCAAACAATGGGACATTGGTCGGTTCATTCTCTTGGGCTCATCATTTCTCTACTTCTGGTGGCTATATGTGTCGCGTTCCATGCTCAAAGCATGGAAACAGGCCCAAGTGCTCAAAGGGGTGGGGGTTATAAACGTTCTGGTTATTGGAGTAGGAAGAACCGCCCGCAGGGTAATGGACCGTATAGTCAACCATCCGGAAGGTGGGTACCGTCTGGTGGGTTTTGTGGATCCCCACCCACGTCGCCCGCGACGAGCGATCAACGGTTTTCCGGTACTAGGCTCCACGCGCGAGCTTGTGAAAATCCTTCAGGAACACCCCGTGGAGCAGGTGTTCCTCGCTGTTCCCAAGATGCCTCAGAACGAGATGATGAATCTTATCGTCCAATGCGAAGACATGGGTGTTCAGTTCAAGATCGTTACGAATCTGTTCGAAGTTATCACGTCACAGGTGCGCATTGATGTCATCGATGAGGTGCCGGTCATTCATTTGCGCAATGCTGAGTTGCCTTTTGTGCAGGCAGTGCTGAAGCGGGCATTGGATATCGTCGTAGCCAGCACGCTCCTGGTGCTGTTTGCACCGGTGATGGTGGGGATTGCGATCGCCATTCGGCTGGATTCGCGAGGACCAGCGCTCTTTAAGCAGGTACGCGTGGGACAGCATGGCAGGCTCTTTGAGATGTATAAGTTCCGCACCATGCATGTGGACGCAGACCCGTACGCACCTGCACCCACGGATCCTAACGACCCGCGCATCACGCGTATTGGGCGATGGTTGCGCCGCTATAGTTTGGATGAGTTCCCTCAGCTCATTAACGTTCTCCGCGGTGAGATGAGCATGGTGGGGCCACGACCGGAAATGCCTTTTCTGGTGGAGCAATATGAGGAGTGGCAGCGGCGGCGGCTAGACGTGAAGCCTGGTGTTACGGGGCTTTGGCAAATTGTGGGACGGAAGAATCTACCGCTGTCGCTCAATTTGGAATATGATTTTTATTATATCAAGAACCAAAGCTTATTTTTTGATATTGTTATTTTGCTAAAAACAATTCCAGCCGTTATTTTCGGCAAAGGGGCTTTTTGATGCCTGGGGGAAGGCCGAAAGCCGTGCCACAGCAGTGGGATGACTGGTTCCAAGGTTCTTCGCGCCGTGGCAATGGTGCGTTGTCGGTTTTATGGTTTCTCATCATGCTGGTGAGTGTTGGGCTGATGTACTATTTTTATCTCAAGAGTGAGCGGCTGGAGCGCGAACTGTGGCAATTGAAGAAATCCCATGCGGAACGCCCTGCATCGCCCACCGACTTACCGGCGCCCGAGGTTGTTCCCGAGGGTGCTCCGCCACCGCAAGAGAATCTCGATACCAGCACGACCACGGTCACTAGCGATGGCGGTAGTCCGCCAAGCGCAACGCCGGTTCCGCAAGCCGCCGCTGTACCGGCTATAGAAGTCGCTCACACTCCTGCCCCAACGCCGTTTCGGGAAACTGCCTTCACGCCCACCAAGGTCACGGAGTCGTCGGCCGGAAAGGATAAGCCGAAGGTCTCAACGAAGCCCGGTGCTGGGGATGAAAGGGCGGAGCCCCGTAGTGC
>JANZZJ010000048.1 GCA_026419455.1 Candidatus Sumerlaeaceae bacterium
GAAAAGGAGAGAGGTTTCGGCGAGCCTTCATGATGAAGCGTTACCCGTGCCAAGCGGTGCGTACGCAGTGGCCCGCTTGATTCTTGACCTCCCCACGCCGCCTTTGGAATCGTTGGGGGTTTGGGGACGCGAGGCGATGCGTTTATGGTGCCTGCGCTTTCGGATGAGAAACTTCGCCCCACGCTGACACCTCTATCGACCATAGGCCGAGGAAAGGTTTGGACTGCGGTCGGCACTGGCGCATCCTCCTTTGCCAAGGAGATTGCCACGGCAACAGTGAATGCGCCTACAAGCCATGTTCGGAAAGTACGAACTCCCAACCCGCCAGCAGTCCGACACATCTGCTTTCGCCTCAATTAGGCTCCGTCCTTGCTATTTTCCGCACTGGTAGGGCAAGATCATTTCCGCTATTGGTGGCAGCGTTAGGCCCTCCGAACGTAGCTTGAGACGCCGGCGCCGTTTCCTCCTTCGCTTGCTGCCGAAGATTGTGTGACCAATTACGGGCTTTGGGGCCTAAGCCAGCGCATCCAACAAGAAGGCACAAGCCAGTAGCTAAAACCATAGCCTGCATTAGATAGCGATTTTGCATGTCCACTTCCTTTCCTGCCTCACTCACCCAGTCCCCTATTTACAAACCATGTCTTCTGGATCAAATTTATTTACATGGATTATCACTTCTACAGAAATACTCGACGTGAGCATTGAATCCACTCGCATACACCATCTCAACAATTTACCGCTGCGCCATGGGAAATACGTGCTTTATTGGATGCAGCAAAGCCAACGTCTACACTGGAACCATGCTCTAGCGTATGCAATCGAACAGGCCAACGAACTTGGATTGCCGGTTCTCATATGTTTCGGTATCACTCCGCGGTTTCCGGAAGCCAATCGGCGCCATTATCGATTTATGTTTGACGGATTGGTTGAAATCGCACGTGAAGCACCAAGTCGAGGTTTAGGCTTTGTTGCACGGGTTGGTTCTCCGGAACACGTTTGTGCGGAGCTCGCCGCAGATGCGGCGATCACAATTGTTGATGCGGGGTATCTACGCATCCAGCGGCAATGGCGCTATGCTCTGGCACGGTGCATCTCTTGCCCTCTCGTGGAAGTGGAATCAGATGTCGTCGTGCCAGTGCGCGTGGCAAGCCCAAAGGAAGAGTTCATGGCCGCCACGCTTAGGCCCAAAATCCACAGCATTTTGGCTCAGTACTTAAATCCCATGATCGAGCCAATTCCCAAGCGCAAATTCTCTGAGTGTGTGCCTGACTTGCGCCTCACAACCGGTGAACAATTGGAAAGTGTCTTTGAGAAACTGGACGTCGATAACTCTGTTCAACCAGTAGAGGGCACTCACGGTGGAACGCGGAATGCCTTGCGCCTCCTGGATGACTTCATCGAACACAAGCTTGAGCATTACGCGACTCGGCGCAGCGACCCGACCGCTTCGTATACCTCGGGATTGAGTCCCTACCTGCATTTTGGTCAAATCTCGCCACTGTTTGTCGCATGGTGTATCACAAAGCAGCCCCCATCGAATTCGACGGAAGCTTTTCTCGAGGAACTCATTATTCGCCGAGAACTGGCTATAAACTTCGTTTTCTACAACCCAAACTACGACCTTTTTGAGGGTTTACCCCATTGGGCCCAGCAAACACTTGAAAATCACATCAAAGACCCCCGTCCCTACTGTTACAGTTTGGAAACTTTTGAACGTGCCGAGACTCACGATCCTGTCTGGAACGCATGCCAACTTGAACTCGTTCATTGCGGAACGATGCACAACTACATGCGAATGTACTGGGGAAAAAAGATCCTCGAGTGGACCTCAAGACCAGAAAGAGCTTTCGAGATAGCAATTTATTTAAACAACAAATATCAACTTGATGGGCGTGATCCCAATAGCTTTGCTGGCGTAGCATGGTGTTTTGGCAAACACGATAGACCTTGGGCCGAACGGCCAATCTTTGGCAATGTGCGTTACATGAATGAAGCGGGATTACGCCGGAAGTTTCCTGTCCACAAATATATCGAGCGTGTGCACAGGTTAGTGGCGCAAAAAGACTACTAACTCACAAGGAGTGTCCGATGCAGCGGGTAATAGATGAACGAGATGTCGCTTTAGCCAAACTGCTGGTCAGGTATAGCACAAAGGTGCGGCGTGGAGAGATTGCGATGGTATCCGCCGTGGGGAGTGATTGTATCGGATTAGCACAGGCCTGCATTGAGGAGATCCTGGCGGTCGGAGCGGTGCCCTATTTTCAATTCGTCGACCCAATCGTTCAAAGAACTTTGATAGCGCATGGTACCGAAACTATTTTTCGGTCAGTTGGCTCCGTGGAGCTAGCGCTCATGAAAAGAATGCAAGTGTTTATCGGCATTCGTGCTAGCGACAATATTTTCGAGTTGAACGGCTTACCTAATGAAAAACTGAATGCTTATACAAAACATGTGACTGTCCCCGTGCACATGAAACAACGCGTCAAGCACACCCGGTGGGTCGTGCTCCGCTATCCCAACAGTGCTATGGCGCAACTAGCCCAAATGTCTTCAGAGGAATTTGCTGACTTTTATTATAAAGCGTGTCTGGTGGACTATGACCAGATGCGGCGAGGAGCGACTGCGCTGAAAAGGTTAATGGAGCAGGCGTCGGAGGTACGAATCACGGGGCCTGGTACAGATCTGCGTTTGAGCATTAAGAACATGCCGGTCATTGCTTGTTGCGGCGAAATGAATATTCCTGATGGGGAGTGTTTCACGGCCCCCCGGAAATTTAGCGTAGAAGGACACGTGTCTTTCAATGCTCCGACCGTTTGGGAAGGGCGTTCGTTTGACAATATTAGCCTAACCTTTAGGCGTGGCAAAGTTGTTGCGGCCCAAGCAGCGACAGCCGAGCAAACACGCAGGCTCGAAGAGATTCTAAGTAGGGATGAAGGAGCTCGCTACGTGGGAGAATTTGCACTTGGCTTTCATCCCACGATTCGACGACCGATGCGAGATATCCTCTTTGATGAAAAGATTTGTGGTAGTTTCCATATGGCTCTGGGGCAATGTTATGACGAAGCTCCTAATGGAAACAAATCTCAGATTCACTGGGATCTCGTGTGCATTCAGCTCCCCCAATATGGCGGAGGAGAGATCTATTTTGACGGTAAACTCGTACGAAAAGATGGCCAGTTTATCATTCGTGAACTTATAGCCCTCAATTCGGGAAAGAGTTTATCTGCAAGAGGGAAGAAATAAGGTACGTTGCTTGAATGAGCAAATGGCTCCCATACCTCATCTTTTCTCTGGCTGTTGCGATTTACCTCCTTTCAAGCGTGATGGAGGAAAAACATGAGCCCGGGCGCCCTCACGAGACAACCGTAACTTTCTGGGCCTTCTCATATCCAGCGCAGACGATGCTGGAGCTCAAGCCGTTGCTCGAAAGAGAAAACCCGGGGCTCAAAGTAGAAGTTCAGACGGTAGCGTGGGAACATCTACAACAAAAGACATTGTGGGCGATTGCAGCCAACTCCAACGTGCCAGACGTTATCGTGGGAAGTTCCGAATGGCTTGGCGGACTCGTCCATGCCGGTGCTTTAGAACCGTTGGACGGTGACATCCTTGATGATGCGTTTTTTGAACGCTACTTTCCCACGGCATTAGAAATTTACAAATACCCCGATGTGCGTGGCACAGGAGAGGGGAACAACCAGAGAAAACGACAGTACGGCATTCCGCTCGATCTTGATCTGATGCTTGCGTTCTATCGCGCCGATGTCTTGGAGCCTTTATTGGAGAAGCGCGGCATGGGCGGTTTCCCGCAGACATGGGAGCAACTGCTAGAGCTCGGGCGCGCCGTTAATGACGAATTCCAGACCAGCCAACCCCATGTGAAGCTTCTTGTGCTAGATCCTGAGGACCCAGTGCCTATGAGCATGGCATTCCTGCCGGCAAGTGGAGCCCAGATTCTGGATCCCAAGAGCTTCAAGCCTGTTTTTCAGTCTCCAGAAGGCTGTGCAGCATTCTCTTTTTTCTACCGTTTGCTTGCTACCAATTGTGCCGTACGCTGGGAACGTGGGACGATGGAAGATCCTTTTGTTTTGTTCAAGACAACTCGGGCGCTAGTTTGCATATCCGGGCCGTGGTACAGAAAAGTGCTGGAACGTAGAGCTCCCGAACTCGCTGGCAAATGGAGGATCGCGAAATTTCCGCGCCGACAACCCCACTTCCCGTCCTCGGGGCTTGGCGGGGCATGCCTCGCTGTGCCGTACAATGCTCCACATAAGACCGAAGCAAAACACCTGATTCGGTTTTTAGCGTCCGATACCTTCGCGCTACAGTATTTCAGGCGAGTCGGCTCTCCCCCGCCCCAGAAAACAGCATGGAACGATCCGATCTTTGATCAGCCTGTGCCTTACTTCGGGGGGCAGCGCATTTATGAAACCATACGTGTAGCGATTGAAACCGCGAGGCCCACTCAACTACTACCCAACACGCAGATCACCCGTGATCATTTGCGCCGCGCTCTGAAGTCTATTGCGGATGGGGCACCAATTCAAGAGACGCTTGAACATGCAGCGCAGGAAGTCGAACTTCTCCTTGCGCAATAAAATGTAGGACCAGGGGGATTTTTGTGCTTGCTGCTAAGCATCTGTCATCATTTGTCGGTGATGTTGACAACAATGCGCGCCACCAATTGTGTTTCGTACTATAATTGAAGCATGGAGGTCTAAACCACTCATGGCTGATATTTTGCCGTTCCGCGGTACGCGGTACAATAACCAGCTTATAGACGATTTAAGTAAAGTGATTTCTCCCCCCTATGACGTGATCTCCAAGGAGATGCAGGAAGCTCTATATCAGCGCCATCCCAACAATATTGTGCGTATCATTCTGACGAAAGAAGAAGCTGACGAAAATTTTTCCGATAAGTACGTCCAGGCAGCCAATTACTTTAGAACTTGGCGTAGTGAGGGCATCCTTATTGAAGATCATCAGCCTTCGCTCTATCTTTACGAACAGGAGTTCAAGCTCCCCGACGGTACCAAGAAATCGCGAAAAGGCTTTTTCGCCCTCTTGAAACTACAGGACTATAGCGAAGGGGGCGTCCGAGCCCACGAGCATACCTTTGCAGGACCAAAGGCCGACAGGTTTAAGCTTCTCCAAGCGACACGAGCCAATCTCTCTCCAATTTTTTTAATATACAAGGATCCCGAACAGACGGTGTCGACGCTCATCGAGGAACGTATGCGCGAAGCGCGGCCGTGGGCCAAGGTAACGGATGAGGATGGTGTCGTCCATAAGCTTTGGGTCGTGAGCAAAAAAGATTTCATTGCAGCAGTTCGCGAAAAGATGGCCCCGAAGGAATTGTTTATTGCAGATGGCCATCACCGTTATGAGACGGCAGTGGCCTACCGAGAATTCATGCGAGCACAAACAGGTCTGAGAGACGGACGGCAGCCCTTTGACTATACCATGGTCTATCTGACACACGCGGAACAAGACGGGCTCGTCATCCTCCCCACCCATCGGGCGCTGTCGAAATCTCTTATGAGTGAGATTGATTTTAAAGAGGCATTTGAAGAGCTAAAAGAGAGCTTCGACATCACAACCGAAAAAGTTGACTTAGCCAAAGGGGAAGGCCTTGCCGCAAGAATCTTGGAGAAAACGGCTGAGCTAGGAAAGAAAAAGACAAGCTTTGCCATGATCGAAGCATCAGGCAAAGTTCATTATCTGCAGCTAAAGAAAAATGCGCGGCCAGAAGAGCTCATTGATGACGACGATATGCCTGAGGTGGTAAAACGGCTCGACGTCTCGATCCTTCATCATTATATTATCAACCGGGTCTTTATCGGCAACCCCGAGTTCGAACTCGAAGAAGATGAGTGTTTTTATGTCCGAGACGTAATCAAACTCTTTGAAATGCTGCGCTCGAAAAAGGCTGCCCTGGCTTTCGTGATGAATCCCACCCCAATGGAGCAAGTCCTGGAAATAGTGGCGGCAGGTATTAAGATGCCTCACAAGAGCACCTATTTTCACCCAAAACTTGCTGACGGTTTAGTCATGCGAGATATGGCACTGGAATTAGGAAGAAAAACTCGATAGCGTTTCCCAGTGCCTACTTGGCGTAGCTAGGGGAAACGAATCCGGGAAAATGTTCATGACATCTGTTCAGCGGCCAATTCTGTTTAAGGAGTCCCTCACTCAACCATTGGTTGAATTCGTGCGGAAGATAGGCGCTGATGAGATTCTGGAGCGAAAGGCCAAGTGGGAACTAAGCTCAAATCCAGATTTTGGGGACTATTTTACAACGGTTCCAATCCATCTGCAAACGCAACAGCGTAGTGGCAAGCAGCTGGCGCTTGAGCTCGCGCGCTGCATGCAGCAACATCCCATCGTCCAGCATGCTGATAGTGCGGAGAGCGGGTTCGTCAATGTATTCATCTCACCGGGGGCCGCGGCAACTGCCCTGGCTCCATTCGCCGACTGGTTATGCGGTAGGCTCCCACTGGCTTCCCAACCAACGGTGGATGCCTTCGCTTTTTCCCGAAACTGCCAAGATTCTAAAGTACGATTTGCTTTCGAGGTATGGTGGGTTTTGGCCAATCAACTCGAAGAAAACACCTGGACGGAAGGAATGGCAGCAACGGAGGACGAACTTAGTTTACTAACGGAACCTGAAGAATTTGCAATTATCCTCCAGCTGCACGAGTTTCCAGAGCGCCTTGCGGAGAAGCTAACCGCTGGATATATGTATCGATTAGCTGTGCTCATCCGTGATGGTCTTTTTTGCGAATCGGGCATAGCTCCTTACTGGCTTAATGACAGGGAATATCCTGAAGCATTGCCAGCGCGACGGTTTTTGGTATGGCTTTGTGAACGTGTTCTCGGCGCAGGCCTTTCGCTTCACCAACGACGCATCGCTTTGCCAAGGAAGGAGACTTAGAAAGGTGCTTAACAAGCTATACCCACCGGCGCGAAATGGATACCACATGCCGGCGGAATGGGAACCCCACACTGCCACATGGCTTGCTTGGCCGCACAACGTTCACGACTGGCCCGGAAAATTCCACCCCATCCCATGGGTTTTTGCGGAAGTAGTGAAGTACCTGAGCGCAAGCGAGGAGGTAAAGATCATTGTTCGTGATGCGCGGCACGAAGCCCGCGTTCGTCGCATTCTTGAAAAAGCTGACGCGTGGCGCGGAACGATTGATTTTTTTCATGCTCGGACCAATCGCTGCTGGACCCGCGACTTTCTTCCCACGTTCGTTGTCAATCCACGAGATCGGACTATCGGAGCCGTAAAGTGGCAGTTTAATGCGTGGGCAAAATACGACGATTTTAACGAAGATCAGCAAGCTGGAATGGCAGTGGCAAATTATGCGGCCTCAGTGGTGTTGCAAATGTCCCAGGTGCCAGTAGAAGACGACGAACTCCTGATGCTACCTTGGCGTGCACCGGCGGTGTGGCAGCCGTTCTGGTATACGAGTAGAAGACCGGTCGTATTGGAAGGTGGCGCGTTCGACGTAAACGGATCTGGCTTGCTCCTTGCAACGGACGAATGTCTTCTGGATTCCGTCCAGCAACGCAACCCCGGAGCGACAAGAAGCGACTATGAGGAAATCTTTCGGGACTATTTAGGTGTGACGAATGTCTTATGGCTGGCTGGCGGAATTGAAGGTGATGATACCCACGGCCACATTGACGATGTCGCACGCTTCGTCTCTGACAAGACAATTGCAATAGTGGTGGAGTCCGATCCTCAGGCATCCCACTATGTCATTCTATCAGAAAACCAAAGACGGCTCAAGCAATACGCCGCCGATTATGGACTGGAGATCGTTGACCTTCCCTTGCCAGCACCTGTTTTCTTCGACCGGCAACGGCTGCCAGCCAGCTATGCAAATTTTTACATAGCCAATAAGGTGGTTCTCGTTCCCACCTTCAATGATCCTAATGACCGGATTGCTCTGGAAATTATCAGTCATCTTTTCCCTGACCGCCAAGTGATCGGAATTCACTGTCTGGATCTCGTGCTTGGCCTAGGAACTCTTCATTGCATGACCCAGCAGCAACCTCGAATCTAGTGAAACGTGAGTTGACGTTCCTTAGCCATGCGTGTAAACTAAAATTTAAGGTAATTACATTATGCGTCCTCGCAGGCATGCCTCGCTCGTTCACCTAATCGCTCTTGTCCTGTTGGCGATGCTTGCGGGTGGGACAGCAGGCTATTTCTACACGGGCATGATTCTCGATCCTGTGCAATCTAGCACTATAACCAGCAACGTAAAGTATCACCAGACCTTGCGCACACAGCGCTTTTTAAAGAGCCTCGGAATAAAAGACGCCAAAAAGGGATTCGTTGCTGGCGCCGTCCTTGGCGGAGTTTCGATGGCATCGTTCCTATTGAAGGCACGCCTCTCAATTAGAGGACGAATTCATGACGAAAAAATTTAGTCAGGCTATCGCTTGCCTTGCTCGAATACCGAGCTGCCCTGCACGGGTAGCTCGAGTTTTTGCTCCGGCATGCCGTTCATGAGTCGCACGGCTTTACCAGCTGAGTAGATTGCCAGCGCAATCAATATCGCCCCCACAGTTCTCTCCACAAAAAGTATATAACGGGGTTCCAGATGCTTATGGAAATGTCCGATAATAAGCGACACCGTGAGCACCCAACCGCTGCACGCGACAAGGACACCTAAGCCGAGCAGGAAGGAAAACATCCAACCATTTCCAAAATGCTGGGCGGCAGTGACACTCATTAGTAGCCAATAAAAAATTGTTGGGGGACTCCCCAAAGTTAGCGCCAGCCCAAGCAAATAGCCGCGAAAAAGTGAGACAACGCGTTCCCGTATCGCCGGGCCAGCATCTTCGCCTGGCTCCGCGTCGTCCTCGGTCGAAACCACCGCAACACATCGCGATCGAAGGGCTTTGACTCCAATGATACAAAGTAGGAGGGACCCAACAGCGTAGAGAAAAGCTTGCGCCCATAGCGGTAGTGCGTTGAGTACTACAGCAGCACCGGTGGAGATCGCTAAAACATAAATCACGTCAGCAGTGACGGCTCCCATCCCAAAGGCGATAGCCGGAACAGGACCACGCGAAATAGCTCGCCGGACCACTTCCAAATTGATAGGCCCGGGAAAAACCGCTGCTCCGAAGCCAAAAGCAAAACCATAGATAAAGACGTTAAACATTTCGCGTGGCTAGGTTACCTCCACGGATTTCTCAGACAACTCGTCATGACATCACCTTTCACAAGTGTCTGGCTAGATGCGCGTTTGAAATTTCATTCATGCAAGAAAAAGGGACGGCTGCCTTAACCACGAAAATTCCTTTGCAGGCCAAGATTCATCCAAGACACTTCTCGCAGCATGGAAGGACTTACCGTGGTAACGTACGCAGCTGTTTTTTTTCTCGTGGTCTCATTTGTGCTTGGTGCGGTGTGGGGAAGCTTCCTCAACGTATGCATCTATCGGATTCCCCTCGGGAAATCTGTCATTTTCCCAGGCTCACATTGCACGGCCTGTGGAACGCCAATCAAATGGTATGATAACATTCCAATTATCAGCTACCTCATCTTGCAGGGTCATTGCCGTGCTTGTGGAGCATATTTCAGCGCTCGCTATGCAGGCATCGAATTGCTGACAGCTATTCTCTTTCTGCTTTTATGGCTCCGCTACCCAGCACAGCCGTTAGTTGTGGCCCAATGGATTATTGCGTGTTTGCTCATCGTCGCAACGTTTACCGACGTGGACCACTTCATAATTCCCGACAGCATCTCCCTCGGCGGATGCAGTTTCGCGCTAGTCGCTTCGGGATTGCTAGGCTCAAGCAGTCTCTGCGCAATGGATTTTGAGTTTTGGAAAGGGTTTCTCGACTTTGGATTCAAAGCCACAATATCATCCTCGCTAATTGGGCAACATTTGGCGATTTTCCTCTGGAGCGCCTTGGGAGCGGCCTTTGGTTGGGGGCTACTCTCCGCCGTAGCATTGTTTGGCCGATACGTTTTTGCAAAGGAAGCCATGGGGGGTGGGGACGTAAAACTCTTCGCTTTTATTGGCGGTTACTTTGGCATGACAGGGGTCCTAGCCGTACTATTTCTCTCCGCGGTCGTGGGCGCTATTGTCGGCGTCTCCATCCTTTTATGGCACAAATTTTTCTGTCGGGATGAGATTGATGAGGTTGAATTCCGTAGAGACCGTGCAAAATTTCCACCCTACGCAGAGATCCACCCCGAGCGTGTGTCGGTAATTCCTGAACTCGACTTGTCTAGTTCCACTGAGGTAGACAAAAATAGAGTTATTCGCGTGGCTCGACGCACTTCGCGTCAACTCCACCATTTCCCCTATGGTCCATACATTGCTTTTGCAGCGATGCTTATGCTCTTTTTCTACCCGGAGCTTCACGAATGGCTCAGAGAACACCTATGGTTGATTAGTGAGCCTTCGTGGCAATAAATGAAGACGAGGAAAACGATGTTTCGCGAGCTGCCTCGGACATGTTTGCCCCAGCAGTTGAGCCACTTGCAAATGTCCGCAAGTCGCTATTGGGCGAATCTCGTAATTGCGGTTTGGTTGCTCGCCGCCTTTGTTGTCTCTGGCCACGTGCTTGCCCAACAGCTAGCTCCTAACCAAATCTCCGAGAAAAGAGAGACAAATTCACCGACGTCAACGCCGACGAGTGACGAATATGAATTGAAAGCAAATGGAATCTCCCCTACCCCGGAAAGCTGTCTTCGCCTACTGCGCGACGGACTCCCTGCCACGGTTGACCCGCAGAAGCTGTCTCCAACGCCACCTGAGAAAACTCAATTGGCCGTCGACGCCATGGCAATTATTGCCAAAGCCCGCTTTCAATCCGCGAGCGAGACCCTTTTGTCCATCGCCCAACAAGATTTGCCTAAGGGTGTTCAACAACTCATGGAGATTGATATGAAAGCTACATCGCCGGAACACCGTGAGTTGTTTCGTGCGCGCGCAACAGAAATCCTCCAATATAACGCAATTAACGCCCTTGGGTTTCTGGGCGACAAGAGAGCTCTTCCCGTAGTCATTTCTGTTTTCGAAGCTGAGACTCGGATAGCTCCGAAGATCCAGCACGCTCTCACGCTTGCATCGCTTGGCGATGCTAGGGGAATTGACTTCCTCGTACAGGTCATCAACCTCCAGAATCGTCGGGAGAGCGTTGCTGCGGCAAAGGCTTTTGCGCTCATCACCGGAGAAGATTTGGGTTACACTGAACAAACCCCAGTAAAGAAGCGCCGGCAGATTGCTCGCGCCTACCAACAATGGTGGCATGAAAACAAGAACTCATTTCGCCTAGAGCCCAAGACTGTGATCGCACGGCGCTTGGCTCCGGAACCATCCCCGACGTATGAGCCGAGGACGACACGAGACCTCCTCAGATTGTCGAGTCAGTACTTTGATCTCGAAAATAAGCCCAGGGTTATCGCTGCCAGAGAACGACTGGCAGCAGCTGGTCCCGCGCTCAATCCTGATTTGGAAAGGTACATGTTTGATGAAATGGAAGACCTGAACGTCCGATTGGAAGCGATGAATTGGTACTATGAAATCAACCGCGAGCGGGCCAAAGACGCATTCAAACGCTTGCGTAAGGATGCCAATCCCGAAGTTGCTGACAAAGCGGCAGCTCTTATGGAAAAAATAGATAAGCCAGATGCTGGGGGCGTTATCATTCCAGGGCAAAGGGGGAACTAAGGCTTGCACTTGAACCATCACCGCAGCGTGGAGGCACGTCGCAGTTTTTTTCCAAGTTGGTTGTGGTCGCTGCGCGAGGATACGGTGGTGGTCGTTTTCTTTGGGCTTTGTGCTCTCCTAGGCCTCATGATAGGCCTTATTGCAGCCGGATTCTTACCCCCGCGATTTGCTGCGTATACGGCCGCCTTACCCTTTGCAGGGGTGGGCCTTGGTGTAGGAGTAGCTTGTATCGCGCTAAAACCTAAGTGGGTTTTTTATGGCTCACTACTGTTTTGCATGTGGTTTCCAGAGCAATTTCAGGAGGCTCATCTCCCATTGGGATTCATGAAGCTCTACGTTCAGGATGTTGCGCTGGCTTTCAACGTTTTGTACGTTATCATTCGCCTCCTGTACGGTAAGGTCCAGCACCGACGCCTGACACTGAACTATTTTGTGACTCTTTATCTCGCCCTTGGGGCGTTTTCGGCTTTCAATGGTTTGGTTCTTACTGGAAACACGTATGATAGAGTTTTTGGCGACTTACGACGCGCATTCGTGTACTTCCTAAGCTACTTCATCGTACTTTTTTTAATTGACGATGAACGTGAGCGCCGTTGGTTTCGCAACCTATTGCTTTTCGCATGTGGCGGACTGATTGCCAAAGGATTTTTCCAGGCGCTAACGGGACAGTTCTATTACCGACGATTTGGCGATGCGGCTCACATTTTGAGTCACTACGAACTCACTTACCTCTCGTTTGGGGTGTGTTATGCGGTTGCGCAGCTTGTCTTTGAGTCAAAGCACCGTCTCTGGCCGGCGCTTTATGCGTTAGCCGGAATCATTGTAACAATCATCGGGAATTATCGTGCTTCGTGGTTGGGGCTGATTGGCTCACTTCTTTTCTTGTTTTTCTTCTTTCCTGCAAAACGTCGCGTTCAGCTCACGGTAATCTTTGCTGGCCTAGCCATAGTCGCGGCTCTCACGATTTATGCCCTTTGGGATGTGGAAGTTCTTGAGCATTCCACTTTGGGCGAAGAAATCGCACTCAAAGCCGACGTTAAGAACGCCCCACTAGATATCAATGTTGTCTGGCGTTTCGACTCATACAGGGCCACTCTCGAGTATTGGCGCGAACGTCCTTGGTTGGGATGCGGGTTAGGAACAATTGTGGACTTTGCTACTATCACATCACGGGGCACGCCCATGCTTGCCCTCGACCACCGCGTACACAACAGTTTCCTGTGGCTTTTCATGACCCAGGGAATCATTGGTTTTCCTATTGCGATGAGTTTGCATGTGGCGTTCTTAATTATGGCGATCAGGTTCATTCGCGGTACGAACTGGCCGGAGGGCAAAGTGACCGTTCTCGCGTGCACTGGTTATGCCGTAAGCATGCTAATTTCCGCGGCATTTGAAATCTTTTTAGAATCAGGGGGCCCTATCACCGTTTACAGTTCCGTCCTTGGGCTGGCCGCCATTACTATGCATGAAGGCCATAAGCGAGCAAGTCGTTTACAGTTTTCAAGCACCAAGGCCGTCGGATGAGACTAGGGTTCTTTTTGCAGTTCATCGAGCGCGGCTAGCAAAATGCTAACGTCGTCAGGGGTTCCAATCGTGATGCGCAGGCCATCCTCAAGCCTTCGCATCTTAAAGTAGCGCACGAGAATCTTTCTTTCCTTTAAACGCAAATAAAGCTGCTCGGCGTTGCTACAACGAGCGAAAAGAAAATTCCCGGCCGATTGAGCTACGTCGAAGCCTCTGCGGCGAAGCTCGGTGGTAAGATAATCACGGGTAGCGCAAATTCGTTTTGCAATCCCGCTATAGTAATCCGTCGCCTGCCACGCGGCAAGAGCGGCAGCTTGGCTAATTCTATTAACATTGTAGCTATCTTTAAGTTTTTCTAATTGTTCAATCAACAGTCGGTCGCCCACAATAAACCCCACGCGCAAACCGGCCAGAGCAAAACATTTGGAGAACGTGCGGGTGACGGCAACATTGGGATAGCGGCGCACGAGTTCGATGCACGTTGTGTTAGAAAAATCCACGTATGCTTCGTCCACAACTACTAACCGCTCGCGCTGGCACTTTGCGAGCTCCTCGATCATTTCCACCGGGTACAGGGTTCCGATGGGAGGGTTCGGATTCGCCAGAAAAAGAATCTGACTGCGCTGGGTAAAGGCCGTTTTCGGGATATCGAACGAAGGTGGCTCAACGTCGATTTCAACACACCCGGCGCCGAACATTGCCGCGAGCGTGCGATAAAGGACGTATGTCGGATAAAGCATAGAAATGCAGTCGCCGCGTTCCAGTAATGCGTGACAGACCAGCCTGAGCACTTCGTCGGAACCGTTCCCCACAAGCACATTCTCCGGAGAGAAACCAAAACGCTCGGCGATCGCTTTGCGTAACGCCAACGACAGCGGATCCGGATACTTGTTGAGACTGTCTTGGCACGCACAATCTTTGATCGCATCAACAACCTCAGGCGCGGGCGGATACGGGCTTTCATTAGTGTTTAGTTTGACATAATTCCCATCCCGCGGTTGTTCTCCGGGAACGTATGCTTCCAATGATGCGAGAATGCTATTGAATCGCATTTTTCTTACGACTCCGGTAAAGTTGCTCTCTATGGATCCGCCGGAGCGAGTGGAGGGCAACATTTTTTCTCGCAAAAGAGGAGCATGGAGGCGGACTTCTTCACCAACAAAAGCAGGGTAGCAATTACGTTAACATGAAACACAACTCAAATGTGCCTAACATGAAGCGAACGCATTGGTTTCACTTTCTCATCGTTGCAACAGTCTTCTTTGCCACTGGGGCTGCCGGTCTCATTTATCAAGTAGCATGGCAGCGTTACCTACTCAATTTGTTTGGAGCCACCATTTACTCGATTAGCACGGTGTTGGCTGCCTTCATGGGGGGGCTCGCTGTGGGGAGTCTGGCATTTGGTCGGCTCGCTGATCGAGTAAAAAACCCCTTACGGATTTACGGTGCGCTGGAAATAGCCGTCGGTGGTACTGCCCTTCTTGTCCCATTAATGGTAAGAGGGCTTGATCCCCTTTTCCTGGCAGTCTACCGGACTTGGGGCTCAAATTTTTTTGTTTTTTCCCTCCTGCGCTTTGCCTTAATCGCACTTATTTTACTAATCCCGACCACTATGATGGGAGGAACGCTTCCGCTCCTTTCAAAATTTGTAGCACCGCAAGGCAAGAGAAGCGGTGCCAGAGTCGGTACTCTTTACGCACTCAACACCTTGGGCGCTGTAGCAGGCACCATTGCTTGCGGTTTTTTCCTCATTCGTTGGTGGGGAGTCTCGCGAACCGTAGAAATCGCTGCTGCAATTAATTTCGCAGCAGGCATAGTGGCAATCGTTCTAAGCAGATACACGCCTTCCCTTGTCTCTTCTGATGAGCCTGCCAAATCCTCCTTTGAAGCTTCCACGCAAGCTGTGGAAATACCGCTAGCGGCACATCAGCGCCGCCAACTCATTTACGCAGTTTATTTTATCTCCGGTTTCGCTGCACTCAGCCTCGAGGTCGTTTGGAGCCGTGCTTTAGTTTTTACATTCGAACTTCTCAAGAATACCACCTATAGTTTCACGGCGATGCTTGCGGTATTTCTTATAGGTATAGCTGCTGGAAGCAGTGTTAGTGCCCCTTTTGTTGAAAAGGACCGTAACCCGTGGCGCTCTTTCGCCATTCTCCAGATTGTAATTGGCATTGCGTCGGCGGTCTCCTTTTTCGTGTTGTTCGGGCTCTGCTACACGTTAGGAGCGAGCTGGATCGAGCTGGTTAACGTGGAAACGGGAGCCGTGCGCTGGCTACAAACGCTGTTCCTCGTGTTCCTTCGCAGCTTTGTGGTTGTGTTTCCCCCCACTTTCCTCATGGGATTTGCATTTCCTTACGCTGTACGCTGCATCATGCAGCTATCGTCCGCCGCAGAGGTTGGCGGACGTGTTGGTCGCCTTTATGCAATGAACACCATCGGTGCGATCCTAGGCTCCTTTCTCACGGGGTTTTTCCTACTGCCCACCCTTGGAATAGCTCACACGATTTGGTTTATGGGGGCTATTCAAGCGTGCGCGGGAGTTTTTTTGCTCCAGAGAGATTTCTCAGCCTCTCGGTCCAAGCGTCTCGTTTGGTCAGTGCTCGGCGCGGCGTCGCTGGTGGTGACTTTCGCCAGAATTCCGCGTCCCACCATATTTCAGCCTCTTGAACCGCTAGAAAAACTGCTCTTCTATAAAGAGGGCCCTCTAGCTACGGTGGCTGTGACAGAAAACAGCTTAAGATATCGTACGATTTTTGTCGATAATGTCGGAGTCGCTGGAACAGAACCCATGCTCCTCACCGATCAGAAGAGCCTGGCTCATGTGCCAATGCTGCTACTGGATGCTCCCAAGTCTGCCCTTACCGTAGGCTTTGGCAGTGGCGGCGCGAGCTATTCATACACGCTCCACCCTGAGCTTCAAAAGATTGATTGCGTTGAAATTACAGAAACCGTGATTGAGGCGGCCCCTACCCTTACGGATTCCAACCATGATGTTATCATGTACGGGCCTGAATACCGCCGCCGAACTGGAAAAAACCCGCAAGGGTGGCCGCTATGGAATGACGGGGGCAAGAGTGGTTGGT
The DNA here is from genome assembly GCA_026419455.1 of Candidatus Sumerlaeaceae bacterium. GTDB lineage: Bacteria > Sumerlaeota > Sumerlaeia > Sumerlaeales > Sumerlaeaceae > DRVG01. The sequence continues at coordinate 16,316 of JANZZJ010000048.1, forward strand.
GGAAGCGCGATCCGCGCTACAGTATTATACTCGATGATGTAAGGAGTTATCTCCACTTCACTGATACGCGCTACGATATCATCGCAACTGATTGCACCGACCTGCGCTACAAGTCCAACGCCAACCTTTATGATTTGGAATACTTCACGCTGTGCCGTCAGAAAATTACTGATAATGGCATGGTTGTTGTCTGGATGCCATTGGCAGGATTGTCCGATGAAGCTTTTCGTGTCGCCTTGCGCACGTTCTACCGCGTGTTCCCAAACATGGAAGTGTTTTATATGAACAACGAACCAACGCACTACATCCTGCTGATTGGCACCAAAAACCCCCTGCAAATTAACACAAAACGTATGCGGGAAAAACTGGCCAATCCTAGCGTTCAGCGGGATCTTTCAGAGCTCAACCTCGATTCCGTGGAAAAAATCCTTTCCTGCTTTGTCTGCGGCCGCGACGCCCTTGCGGCATTCTTAAAAGGCGATATTCTCAACACCGAGGATTATCCCTATCTCGAGTTTGAGTCTCCCCGTTTTGGCTATGGCGACGCCCCTATTCTTATGAACCTCGATTCTCTGTACCGCATGCAAGAACACCCGAAAAAACTTCTCGATCCAACAACCTCGGATGTAGCGACTCTAGAGCGTCTGGATCGCTACTACTCGGCTGTTCCCCACATTATTGAGGGACACAAGCACTATAGACGCTTGCATGTTGTGGAAGCAGCTCGCTCGTGGCTGAAGGCGCTTGCAATCAATCCGGAGGATAAATCTGTTAAGGCATTGTTGAATTTCGAAGAACTACGCCGCAAAGTCGTTGGTCAGCCTGACAATGTATGGGCAAAAGTGACGCTCGGGGATGTTTTGTTGCTGCAGGCGCGCGATACCGAAGCAGCCACCATCTTTCATGATGCTTTGCGCGCGATCGAAGAACAGCCAAAATTGGCTCGTGCCCAGGAGTTCTATCGCCACGCCTGCGAGCAATTAGCACACATTTACGAACGTAAAGGCAGGAAAGAGGAAGCTCAGCGATTTCGTGACAAGGCATCCACACATTTCGCAACACTTGAGAGGACGAATCGGTGACACGGCCGGGAAGCTTAGTCGTTCTCCAAATCATCCTTTTACTACTTGGCCACTTCAGTCCAAAAGCCCTCCTGGGTTCGCCTTTATTGGAAAGAGGACCGCGCGTCGTTTTCGATGCTCATGTTGATCCGGTAGGAAGACTTCAAGCGTGGAATGCGGGTCTCGCTGATATCTATCCGAGCAATCAAGTGGACATCGCGAAATGGAAAACTGGCGGCGTGAACATCGTCTGGGTGGCTATCTGGGTAAATCCACGCCGATACGCTGGCCGCGAGGCGTTTGAGCATGCCAAAACTTTGATTGACTACATTGAGCAGGATATTCGGCGGAATCGAGACTCTCTTTCGTTATGCCGTTCTGCAGACGAATGCCTTGCGGCATGCGAAAAAGGCAAGATTGCTATCCTTTTGGGCCTTGAAGGCGGAGAACCGCTTCTAGGGTCTCCGGCAATGGTGGATTACTTTGCACGTCGTGGTATTAGGCGAATCACGCTCACTTGGCGTGGAGACCTAGAATGGGTAGGATCTTCCCAAGAATGGAATCAGTTGCCTGTTCACAAACCGAAAGGTATCACCGAAACAGGAATAGAAATTATTCGTCGCATGAACCAACATGGCATCGTTGTCGATCTTTCACACGTCAGCATACGGGCAGCGACAGAGGCCATTGAAGCATCGCGCAAACCTTGCATTTTTTCGCACTCCAACGCTTTCACACTTTGTCCCCACCCCCGAAACGTTCCGGACGACCTGTTAGTACAGTTGCGGGAAAAGGGAGGTGTCATCGGGATCAACTTTCACTCTGAGTATCTCGTAAAAAGCCGAGCAAGGATTTGGCCTACCAAACTAGCCTCCGCAAGCATCGATGATGTTGTCCGCCATATCGATTACGTTCGAACCATTGCGGGGATAGATCATATAGGGATTGGCAGCGATTGGGAGGGAGACATTAAGCCCGCTCAAGGACTTGAGGACGCGTCTAGGCTACCGAGACTATGGGACGCGTTACGGAGGAAAGGATATTCAGAGCAAGATATAGATAAGATTGCCGGTTTGAATTTCTTACGAGTACTTCGAGCAAATGAAAATTGATGCACGATTTTGCGTGTGGCTTGTTAATTTGTATTTATAATAGCACTTGCTCGTTTTTTCTCTTGTTATGAATAATGTAAGATGAGGGAAACTACATCGTGATAAATTTCACGGACCAATTTGGTTCTGTTTTGGTGGTAGTAAGATTTTCTCTTGAGAGTCGCGTTAGTTGGCGAATTCTCGTTTAGCTCAGTAAGTTTTTGCAGAGATCTCGATACGACAAGAGACTGCAGAGTGATGATTGAGTTCTTCGTTTACACTGCGATGGTGGTGCTTGTGGCTGTCGGTGCCATCATTACTAGCGCTATCCTCGGTCGGCCGCATCACACACCGTACAAGGATACCCCGTACGAATCGGGGATTGCCCCCACCGGACCAGCGCGTCTCCGAACCACGATTCCCTATTACTTAGTCGCGCTGTTTTTTCTCATGTTTGATGTCGAAGTCGTTTTCCTTTATCCGTGGGCTGTTCGCTTTTATGAGCTTTCTTGGGATGGGTTTTTCAAAGCGTTCGTCTTTATAGCATTCTTGTTTGCTGGACTAGTTTACGTTTGGATTCGCAAGGGGCTGGTATGGCGCCGTCCATCGAAAATAGTTTGAGACAGAGTTTCGTTTTCGCGCGTCTGAGCGATCTTGTTAATTGGGGACGCAAATACTCGGTGTGGCCTTTCAACTTCGGTCTTAGTTGCTGCTATGTTGAAATGATGACCGCATTCACGTCCAAGTACGACGTGTCGCGCTTTGGAGCTGAAGTACTGCGGGGGACTCCCCGCGAAGCCGATCTCATGGTGATCGCTGGAACTGTTTTCAAAAAAATGGTGCCGAGTATCGTCCGACTTTACGAGCAGCTCATGGAACCCAAGTGGGTTATTTCGATGGGAGCGTGCGCTAATTCGGGTGGAATGTACGACATTTATAGCGTTGTCCAGGGGATAGATACCATTTTGCCGGTTGATGTGTACATACCTGGCTGCCCACCACGACCAGAGGCTTTCCTTGAAGGACTACTCATGCTTCAGGAAATTATCCAGAAATCTCATAAACGCCCACTAGGACTTGTGGTTGAAGAGCAGCCGTTCTATCCGCGCGTCACAGCTATGCAGGAGAGTCTACGATGAAATTCTCGCGACGCGTGGAATCTCCGATTTGGGAAAGCAGCTCTGACAATATCCTCAAAGGCTCTCGTGGCATCCTCGGTGTTGAGGAAGTTCGAGAAGTTGGGCCTCTTCAAGTTATCGAAGAACTCAAGAAACTGAAAAGCGATAGCGAGCGCCCCTTTCCCGTTTTGTTTGACCTTACCGCTGTAGACGAGTCAGAGCGGCGGGAGCACTGCTGCACCGAGGGCGAGAGATTTACCCTTCATTACTTGCTGTGGAGTCCAGAGCGAGGTGAGCGCCTCCTGCTAAAAGTTCCCGTCAAGGAAGACAGCGCTGTTGTTCCCAGTGCGGTGTCAGTGTTCAAAAATGCGAATTGGTATGAGCGTGAAGTTTTTGACATGTTTGGGATTCGCTTCGACGGTCACCCGAATTTAAAGCGAATCCTGATGCCGGACTGGTGGGAAGGCCACCCCTTGCGCAAGGATCATCCCAATCGCGCGACCGAAATGCCTCCCCTTGTGGTGACGCCAGAGGACCTTGCCGAATATGACAACTTCGACTATATGAGCAACGGCGATTCCTATTTTAGAACTCGCGGGCCAAATGGCGAGGAACTCATGATTTTAAACCTCGGGCCCAACCATCCCGGAACACACGGCGTCCTCAGGGTGGTACTCGCATTGGATGGTGAGTATATGG
>JANZZJ010000123.1 GCA_026419455.1 Candidatus Sumerlaeaceae bacterium
GACCAATACCCAAAAACCAGTGATGACGTTAGCTATGGTGGGAACTGTGGGACGCCACGGTGGTACGTTCATTCTGTCATAGAGGACGTCCGCGCTGAACCTCTCCCCGAAAAGCCCCCAGAGTCCACCGGCTAAGAGAAGAAGGGCCGTGACGGGACAACGAGGATTGTTGCGAAGGACATAAATAAACACGGCTGCGACTGCGGCTAACAGGTAGCCCTTGGCAGCTGTATTGCCAACATAGTCAACCAGCGCAATTTTTGCCAGTTGCAACCCTAGTCCGAGTTGAATTCCTCGCAGGACGGGATGGGGAACGATCTTCGCTAACCAAGTTAGTGTGCCGGTTCCGGCGAGAATTAGCATGCAGACACCAATGCCCAACCCCGCAGCGAGTAGGATGTCAGCGGGGAGTTTTTGTGTGATTACGATAACCGCCATGGCCTTGAGGGGTTGGACTGGCATGGGGATCCCATAAACAACGCCGGTTAAGATTTGTAGGACTCCAAACACAATAAACACCGTCGCGGGATTTAGCGCCACGACACGAAGAAGACCCACAATCAGTGGAAAATCAGTGCCAATGTCGCCAAAGGCACCAGACAGTTCCCGAAGATTCAAGCGGACTTGGTCTGTGATTCTCATAGTCGGCCCCCTATAGAATTGAGGGCCTAGGCTAGCAACAAGTTATTTCTTTCTAACGCGCGCCCTTGTGCTTTTTAGCGCCTCTGGCCCAGCTGGTAAGTTTGCTGCGCCCAATCAGACAATCCTTCCCCCGGATTCTGCAGGCACTCACACGAGACGAATTGACCAGGCTGGTGCTGGCAACGTTGAAGAACTTAACTCTTGGAAAAGAAGGCTTTTTGATACCGAATTAAGTATAGCGACTTATTGAATTCCTATACAAATCTTTTTGCATTTTGGCCATGATAACGAAAACATTTGCAGTTTCTGACTAAAATTTGTGTTCCTTGTGTAACGCTCGAGAAACGGCTTTCAAAATTCTACAAGAGGTTCGTCTTTCATGATAGTTCTTGTCTTAAACGTGGGGAGTTCGTCGGTCAAGTTTGAGCTCATTGACACAAGTCTTGAGGCTATCCAGGCAGGCACGGAGCGCAAATTGGGCCGTGGTTTGGTAGACAAAATTGGAGCTACCACCTCGACGGTAAAATTTCAGGCGCCGGGAAAGCCAGCTTTCCAAGACGAGATGTCCATCCCCGACCATGCTGCGGCCATCAAGGAAGTCCTCACTCTCTTAACCGATCCCGAAACCGGAGCTATTAAAGACATATCGGAGATCGAGGCAGTGGGGCATCGAGTAGTCCATGGCGGTGAGTACTTTACCCAATCTACCCTGCTCGATGAGGAGACGTTGGAGAAGATTCAGGAATGTTTCGAGCTGGCCCCCCTGCACAACCCTCATAACTACAAAGGCATTAAGCTGATGCAGCAAGCACTGCCCCATGTTCCCCACGTAGCAGTTTTTGACACCTCATTCCACCAGACAATGCCCAAGTATGCGTTCATTTATGCACTTCCTTATGAAGTGTACCAAAAGTATAAGATTCGACGGTACGGTTTTCATGGTACGTCGCATCGGTATATGACTTACGCCATAGAAACCCGGTACGCTAAGCGGCCACGCACAGAGTTTAAGGCGATCACGGTGCACCTAGGCAATGGGTGTTCGGTGGCGGCAGTGGATGGTGGTCGTTCCATCGACACGTCGATGGGGTTTACCCCGCTAGAAGGATTGATAATGGGCACGCGGTGCGGCGACGTTGACCCTGCTATCATTCTTTTCCTTATGGCCAAGGAAGCCCAGAATGTTAACGATATGAACACGCTCCTGAACAAGTTTAGCGGGCTCAAAGGGATCAGCGGCATTTCCAATGATATGCGCGAGCTCATTTCAGCAATGCAGGAAGGAAACGAACGGGCGACGTTGGCTGTTAAGGCTTTTTGCTATCGCGTGCGTAAATACATTGGAGCCTATCATGCAGCTCTCGGAGGCGCGAACTATATTGCTTTCGCCGGTGGAATCGGCGAGAACAGCCCGCTGGTTCGCGAGCTTATCCTGGAAGGTCTCGACAATCTCGGCATCATTCTAGACCGAGGCAAAAATAATAGCATCGGCGGTAAAGGGGGGGAAATCACCGCCGATCACTCGCCAATTAAAGCATTTGTGATTCCCACTGATGAAGAACTCGTGATTGCACGCGACACGGTTAGAGCTATCGCAGGCATATTGAGCTAAGTTCGAGAAGGAACGAATAAAGAAAGAGGCTCTTCCTTCGCAGGAAGGGCCTCTTTCATTTTTTCTAGACCAAGGCAATGATGCGAAGGATTCTGCTGGCTATGAAGCGACTACTACTAACTTTCACTGGCGAAGATCGTCCTGGCCTGATCGCCGCCATAGCAAGGACACTTGCGAATTTGGGGGCTGACATAGAAGATGTTTCCATGACGCGTCTTTCCGGCAACTTTGCGCTCATGTTGCTGGCGCGTGGGGCACCGAAACAGAAGGTCGAAGAAGCGTGCGAGAACCTTGCGAAGGATCTAGAACTTCGCTGCCACGTTGAGGACGCAGTGGAGGAGACTGTCCATCAGACGTCGAATCTTTTCGTGTCCTCGGTGGGTCCGAACCGCGTGGGTATTGTTGCTACGCTGGCGGAGGTCCTCGCGCAGCACAACGTCAACATCGTCGAGATGACGACCCATCTCATCGAGAGCACGGATGTTCCAGTGTATTTGGTGCGCTTGGAGGGCGTGGCTGACTGCGACTTGGTGGAGCTGGAGCACGATTTGACTGAGGCAGCACGGACCATCGGGGTTGATGTGCGTGTGGAACCCATCGAGGGTGAGGAGCTATAAGTTTGTCGGTCAGGAAAATTTTAACCATTCCCCATCCGCTGTTGCGACAAGAGGCGCGTGAGGCTGAAGGACCGCCCTCAGGATGGAAAACAATCATTGAGGATCTTTGGGATACTCTCAACGCCCACACGGGCGTTGGAATAGCGGCCACCCAGATAGGGAAATCCATAAGGATTATCGCCGTGGATGCTAGCCGCGCGAAGCGGCCCGTGCCCAACCACGGACCGTTAACGCTGGTGAATCCCAGGATTTTAGAAAGGGACGGACACATAAGCTTCCGCGAAGGATGCTTGTCCGGGCCGGATTACGTTGCGCACATTGAGCGGGCGGCCACGGTCGTTGTTAGCGCCCTTAATCAAGATGGTCATCCCGTCATCATTGAAGCACACGGATTTGAAGCGGTGATCATTCAGCATGAGATTGACCACCTTGACGGCATTCTTTTCATAGACCGGGTCAAACGTGCACGAGATCTCAAGCCACGCCCGAGCGTGTAGCCATTTGCCATGTCCTGAAAGCTCCGGTCAGGTTACGCACCTTGAAACCGTTTTGGGCCAGAAAGCGAGCAGCATAGTAA
>JANZZJ010000193.1 GCA_026419455.1 Candidatus Sumerlaeaceae bacterium
CCTAGTCCTCCGGGGACGCCCGCTGCCACCATTTTCGGAATGGGGGCAATGCCGGAACCGAGGCGCATGTTTGAAGCCGGACAGTGCGCGACGCCCGTTTGGGTAGCCGCAAGCCGCTTGATTTCTGAGTCGTTGACATGCACCATGTGCGCAAACCAGACATCAGGCCCCAACCACCCAATGCGCTCCGCCCACTCCACGGGCCGCATGCCATAGACTTCCATGCAGTAGCGCTCCTCGTCGCGCGTTTCGGCAAGATGCGTATGCAAGCGCAAACCATGGGAACGCGCTAGCTCCGCTAGACGCATCATGGTACTCTCTTCCACAGAAAACGGCGAACACGGCGCCAGCGCAATCTTCACCATCGCATCCGGTGCAGGATCGTGGTACTGGGCAATGAGCCGCTCGCAATCCGCAATGATTTCCTCTTCCGTTTGGACCACGTCGTCGGGCGGCAGCCCTCCGGCGGAACGTCCCCGCGTCATGCATCCGCGCGTGGGATGAAAGCGAATCCCCAGCTCGCGTGCCGCTTGAATTTCCGCGTCGATCAGTTTGCCATCAGCTGCCTTGGGGAAAAGGTACAGGTGATCCGTCGTCGTCGTGCAACCGGTGAGCAGAAGCTCACCCAACCCCACCAGGGCACTAATGTAAGCCAGTTCTGGCGTAACTTCGCGCCAAATCTCATAAAGATTCACAAGCCATTCGAAAAGCTCTGCGTTCTGTACCCGCGGAACTGCCCGTGTCAGCGTCTGGTAAAGGTGATGGTGGCAGTTCACCATACCGGGAAGACAGAGCATTCCCTTCGCCTCGATGACCTCCGTGTCGGCCGGCACACGCAGCTGCGATCCGATTTCGGCAATGCGGTTCTTCTGAATGAGGATGTCCACCCCGTCGAGCTCAACGGCATTGTCGTCGAAGGTGGCCAGTTTCGTGATATTGCGCAGAAGGATCGTCGAGCTCATCTTCGTGCCTTTTCGAGAAATTTTTTATGCAAAAGAACATCATGAATCTTAGACATCTGTCGTGGCCGAAGAGCCGAGTCAAGGCATCCCCGCGTGGCGTCGGCCGCTAGCCGACCGAATCATCGCACGGTGTAAAAGGTAGGTTAGATCGTGTGCGCTTGACGCTACCGCGCTTTTAAAGGAACTAGCGTGATGCCATGAAGACTCATGTGAAATTTTGCGCACGCTCCCTGACGCTTGGAGTGCTAGTCCAAGTCTTGCTATCAACTTCTCTATTTGGCCAAACCCTCACCGACAGCACGCGTCCCGTTGTGTCGCCTGATGGGAAGAAATCCATTGTGGTGGACAGAATTTTTCGTGTGATTGACGGCGAACCCGAGCGCTACCCCAGTCGCATGGTAGTGCGAATCTCTGACTTGGGTAGCACCACCACTCGCCAGCGACGGCTTGAGGCGTCGCAGGTGCGTTTGCTGAATCCACCGCGTTGGCTCGACACGCAGTGGGCGGCCTTCACCTATAACATTTCAAAGAACGCCAATGGCGTCGTCTACGTAAATAGCGACACCGGCGAAGCCCTTCAGATGGAATTTGTTGCATTGCGCCGGCGCATGGCTGCCACCGATGTGGTAGAGGTGGAACTGACTAGTTTTGAGGTGACCGAGTATGCAAATCGGATTACGCGTGTCTCGAACATCACCCGTCGCAACCGCTCGGTTTTTCCCCTGTTCCTACGCCCTCTTCCCCCTTACGACACGTCGCCATTTCCATGGGTATTCGCAGATCAGGTCCGCGCCGCATTGCAAGCCTATCACAACTTTCTAACCAAACATGGCATACACACCCTTCGTCTGGAGCAGGCCAGCGAATCGTTCGCGCCCGAGGACAAAATGCTAGCCGCGCTCGCGTGTGCGGACGGTAGGCCGATAGCACTTCTTAGCCCGATGGAGGCTGAAAGTCCTGCTGCTGCGCTGGAACGCGTCAACCTTTTTCCCCTTGATGCCGACGTCACATTGAACTGCCTCGCGGAAAGCGGGTCGCCCCCGGGCGACGTGCCAACGTCGTCGACCATCAGCGAGGATGGCGAAAGTCTCGGACACTTCGGCGAGCTTGCTTTCCGCACCAGCTGGAAGAATGAGCAAACAGCACTCGTGGAGCAGGAGGTTTTTGAAAGCGAAGAGGGAGAACCCCACCGCGAGCCACTCTATGCGTTGCACATCGATGGCAAGATAGAAAAACTAGGCTCACCGAAAAAGCCAACGGACGCGGAAACGACGGCAACAGCGGGAATGGACGAGCAATCCACGTGGGAGGAAGGCCCCGCCCTTCCCAACTCCAGTGACGACACGACCGCCACGGCAAAGGAGCTTTCGACTTCCACCACCGCTGCGATAACAGAGCTTGCCCCAAAACCAACCCCTCAAGCGCCGCCCGCAACGACGGAGAAAGCCCGACCTACACAAGGCGGATCATCGAAGAAAGCGACAAGCCGAGAGCGAACTCCGTCCCTGACAAAGAAAGCTTCCCCCACGCCAAGTCCGTCCCGGAAATCTTCGACGAAGCGTTCTTCCCGTTGACACGACATTTCAAGCCGGCAGCCTGAATGCAGATAATGCGCTGGCAAATGGAAGTCGCGTTGCAGGCGCTCTAGATCACAGGGACGGAACAACCGGATGAAAGTTGCAATTTTCGGGCTTGGCTACGTAGGAACTGTCTGCGGTGCATGCTTTGCCCGTTATGGCCATGAAGTCATCGGAGTAGACGTCAATCCCCTCAAAGTTCAAATGATCGCCGAGGGACAATCGCCTATTGTGGAGCCCGAGCTCGACACGCTTCTCGCGGAAGCTCACAGGCAAGGGCGCCTACGTGCCACGACAGAGGCGGGTGAAGCCGTCGCCTGGGCCGACGTTTCCCTCGTTTGCGTTGGAACGCCGAGCAATGAAAATGGTTCGCTCAATCTCGACTACATTTATGGCGTATGCCGCCAAATCGGCGAAGCTTTGCGGGCCAAAGACTCATTCCACGTCGTCGTTATTCGCTCCACCGTTTTGCCCGGCACCGTGGATCGCTGCGCAAAGATCATCGAAGAAACGTCGGCAAAGCGCCAAGCCACGCACTTTGCCGTGGCTTCCAATCCGGAATTTCTGCGCGAGGGTAGCGCTATCCACGATTTCATGAATCCACCGTTCACCCTGGTGGGAACGAACGATGAACGTGCACGCGAGCTTCTGCGCGAACTCTACGCGCCTGTGGGGGCGGAGTTTATAGCTGTCGAGCCCCGCGTTGCCGAAATGCTCAAATATGTTAACAATTCATTTCATGCCCTAAAGGTCGCTTTCGCGAACGAAATCGGCGAAATTTGCAAATCCATGGGGATTGATAGCCACACCGTCATGGAGCTCTTCATGCGCGACACAAAGCTCAACATCTCGCCGGCATATTTCCGTCCCGGTTATGCCTACGGCGGCTCCTGCCTTCCGAAGGACCTCAGCGCGCTCGCTTATCAAGCCCAGCAACTCGATCTTCCAGTACCTGTCCTTCGCAACATCCAGGAGAGTAACCGACGCCACATCGAATTTGGCATTCGCCTCATTCAGCGCACGGGCAAGAAAAAGATTGGCCTCCTCGGGCTGAGCTTTAAGGAAGGGACCGACGACCTACGAGAAAGTCCTCTGGTGGTGCTCGTGGAAACGCTTCTCGGCAAGGGCTACTCGATCAAGATTTACGACCGCAATGTCAACCTTGCCAAACTCATGGGAGCAAACAAGGCCTACATCGAGAAACAGATTCCACACATCTCGCAACTCTTCGTCGCAAGTCTGGACGACATCATCGCCGAATCGGAATGCGTTGTCATTGGCAACAAGGATCCAGAGTTTGCTCAGATCCTCGAGCGCTTGCGTCCCGATCAGCTCGTGGTGGATTTGGTGCGCATTGACCGCCACCGAACAACAGGTGGTAATTACGAGGGGATCTGCTGGTGAGCAGCAAGCCGCGCCGCCGTGTCTTAATCATTGTGGAAAATTTGCCTGTCCCCTTCGATCGCCGCGTCTGGCTTGAAGCCACAACCTTGCGCGATGCCGGCTACGAAGTGACTGTTATTTGCCCCCAGATGAAAAACTACACAACTCCCCACGAAGTGCTCGAAGGCATCGAGATTTACCGGCACCCTCTCCCTATCGAAGCCGAATCCGGGGCTTTAGGTTTCCTCGTAGAATACTCAATCGCTTTTTTTTGGGAGTTTGTGCTGGCGTGGCGTGTGTTTCTTAGAAAAGGATTCGATATCGTTCATGCCTGTAATCCGCCCGATAACATCTTCCTCATCGCTCTCACCTTCCGACCTTTCGGAGTAAAATTCGTTTTCGACCAGCACGACATCAACCCTGAGCTTTACATAGCCAAGTACGGAAAAAAGGGACCCCTTTACTACGTCCTCTGCGCACTCGAGCGCCTCACCTTCGCCGCAGCCCACCTTGTTATCAGTACGAATGAGAGCTATCGCCGAATTGCTCTGGAGCGGGGCAAAAAGCGCCCAGACCAGGTACACATTGTACGAAGCGCCCCCGATACGACGAAATTTCGACCCGTTGAGCCTGATCCCGCATTGAAGGAAGGACGCTCCTACATGGTGGCTTACGTAGGTGTCATGGGACGCCAGGAGGGGATTGACCTCTTGCTTGAGTCTGTGCGCACGATCGTTCACGAGAAGCGCCGCACAGATATTCTCTTTGTTCTCATTGGCAGCGGTCCCGAGCATGCCAACATGGAACGCTACGCGCGCGAACTCGGCGTAGCAGATCACGTCCGCTTCACAGGCCGCATCCCCGACGCTGACCTTTTGCGCTACCTCTCCACCGCCGATGTCTGCGTCAACCCCGACCGCGTCAATGAGATGAATGACAAATCCACGATGAACAAAATCATGGAGTACATGGCGGTGAGCAAACCAATCGTTCAGTTCGAAATGACCGAAGGGCGTTTTTCGGCTCAGGAAGCCTCGCTGTACGCAAAACCTAACGACCCACGCGACTTTGCAGAAAAAATTCTCGAGCTGCTTGCCGATCCTGAGCGCCGCGCTGCTATGGGAGCCCTTGGCCGCCAGCGCATGGAAACCGCCCTCGACTGGCGCTACTCCCGCGAAGCTCTCCTCCGGGCCTACCGAACTCTCGACGAAACAAAATAATCCCACTCGGCTGATGACAACGACGTGCCCCCGACTCAAACACGCAGGGGAAAGAAGGTGCCAAGGCTCGCCACCGCTGACTCCTTCCTAGCCAGAAGCACCGGTCTTGCCAGCGCAATGGGATCTCAGGGGGAAGGCACCTACAACCACCGGCCTTCTTAGCGCTGATCACAGACACTCCTTCTCCCCACGCCGCAGGTCACATTTCCACAGCCGTATCCGACCACACACCTTCAGTGAGCCTTCCTGCGTATAACACAAAACAATAAAATCACAACGCATCACGCCTGCAGGTCACTGATTTATCGCGAGCTTTGGGCAGTCACAACTTACTCAAGTGACGCGTGGCCCAAAGAACCCAAAACTCAGGCTGAGCAATCCCAACCAGATCAGCTTTATCAGAGCCTATTAAGATCATTCGTTGCTTCTACTGGAGTGATCGCTTTGAGCAGCCACAAGTTTTCAGGAAACGCGCCTGTGTTCTGCGACGGCACGAAAAAAAATCCTCTTAACCTCGCCGTGAGCCGTAACACATCGTTCCCCAGCATAGCGGTCCGCGACTATCCGTTGCCGACACGCACAAACTCTTCAGTTGACGATTGCGCTGGGGATGCCAACTTTTGGCTAACAACAGTGAGAAATGGGCTGTCAGCGCTAATACTCTTCATTGCTCTAACGTACAGCGCCGCCGCGATCGGGGCCCTCGCCGTGCCGGGACCTTGGTACGCCAGCTTGCCCAAGCCGTCGTGGACGCCACCTGGGTGGGTTTTTGGGCCCGTTTGGTCGGTGCTCTACGCCTTGATGGCTGTTGCAGGATGGCTGGTGTGGAAACAAACAGGGTGGGGCCATACGGCGATGTTGCTCTTCGGCATCCAGCTTGCTCTCAACACCTTATGGTCACCTCTGTTCTTTGGCTTGCACCGGCCTGACTGGGCATTCATTGATATTGTTGCCCTGTGGCTTGCCATTGTAGCCACGACGATTGCCTTTTGGCGCGTCTCAGCTACGGCAGGCCTGCTTTTTCTCCCTTATCTCGGGTGGGTGAGCTTTGCCACGGTCCTTAATTTTGCTATTATGCGAATGTGGTGGGCTCAAGGCCCTTAGCCGGCGTTCTCGCGCCTTTTCAGCCTAATGGCATTGGAGTATTCCCCACACGTTTTGCCATAAGAAATCATTCTCTCCGCTGGCGTGGCAGGGCCGCCACGGGACTCTGAAGCGGCACTAATGGAGTCGCTGGCGAGCTACCACCTATTCGCCAAACATACCTTTCTTAAAATCCGAGAGATTGTCCTTCAGCTGGGAAAAGAAACCCTTCTGGGGCGTGATCTTTTCTTTGCGAAGCTCGGCTAGCTCACGGAAGAGCTCACGTTCGCGCTCACTGAGATTCGTGGGCGTCTTCACGATGAGCCGCACAAAAAGATCGCCGCGAATGTTGGGATCCGAAGCCCGAGGCATACCCTTGCCCCTTACTCGCATGACGTGGTGGGTTTGTGTACCAGCAGGAATGCGCAACTTCTCTTCACCATCAAGCGTGGGCACGACAATCTCGTCGCCAAGTGCGGCCTGCGAGAAGGTGATAGGTATTTCGCAAATAAGGTCATCCCCTTCGCGATGAAAAAGGGGATGCTCGCGCACGCGGATTTCAACGTAAAGGTCGCCGCGGGGACCACTATGAGGCCCCACCTCCCCCTGACCAGGTTCCCGGACATGCGAGCCATTGTCCACGCCGGGGGGAATACGAACCGTGAGGGTCGCGCGCTCATTGACGCGCCCTCTGCCCGCACACGTGAGAAACGGACTATCAACAACCGTTCCTTCCCCGCCGCATCGGTTGCATGTGGTTTGCAGGCTAAAAAAACCCCGCTGATAAATCACAGCACCGTGGCCTTGGCAATCGGGACACACGCGCGGTCGGCTGCCCGCTTTTGCTCCGCTTCCAGCACAATCTTCACAGGTCTCCAAACGAGTGAGGGCCAGTTCTACCTCTTTGCCACGCGCCGCATCCTCGAGATCAATGGTCACAGAAACTTTAAGGTCACGGCCACGCTCAGGCTGTCCCCTTCGGCTCCGCCGCCGCGATGAAGTCTGGGTGCCGAAAAAGGTGTCGAAAATGCTCGAGAAAAGATCGGCAAACTCATCAGCATGAGTAAAATCACTGTAGGTGAATCCGCCGCTGGAGAACTTTACTCCTTCATGGCCATAGCGATCGTAACGCGCGCGTTTCTCGGGATCGCTGAGAACTTCATAGGCCTCGCACGCTTCTTTAAATTTCTCTTCGGCCTCTTTGTCACCGGGGTTCTTATCCGGGTGAAACTGCTTGGCCACGCGCCGGTAGGCCTTTTTGATTTCCTCCGGCGACGCATCCCGCGAGACACCCAGGATTTCATAATAATCGCGTTTGGCCATCGTCGCTGCCATCATTTGGCGAAACAGATTTCGCGCAAGTAGTAGTTAAAGCCTGCGCCTTTATTCAGCAGTAGCTCCCGCCGCAGAGAAGCGCTTGCGCTGCTGCGCTCTGTAGAGAGCATGCTCGATCAGCGCATCGAGTAACGCCGGAAATTCTATTCCTACAGCCGCCGCCTGCTGGGGAAGAAGTGAGGTCGGCGTCATTCCAGGGATCGTATTCACCTCCAGAACAACGGGTGTACCATCCGGTGTGACAATGAAATCTGTTCGCGACATTCCCTGGCAGCCAAGAGCTCGGTGCGCCCTCAGGGCACACTCGCGGATGCGCTCGAGAACCACCTGCGGCAAGGGAGCCGGTGTGATCTCTTCGCTGCGCGCTGGCAAATATTTCGCCTCGTAGTCAAAAAACGGAGAACTCTTCGGACGAATCTCCGTCGGCGGCAACGCTAAAGTCTCCAGATGGTCACCCCGCACCAAGTCGAGAACGCCACAGGAAACCTCAACTCCATCCACGCGCTCCTCAACGAGCACTCGCGAATCCGTGGCAAAAGCGAGCTCCAGTGCTGACGCAAGATCTTCGGGAACCCGGACAAGACTCATACCCACGCTGGAACCCCCGCGAACTGGCTTGACGAACACCGGCAACTTTACCCGTGCTGCGATCCAGTCCGGAGCTGCGGACGTTGTGACACACAGGCCGTGGGGCGTGGCGAGTCCTGCCCCACGCAAGACGTCGAGCGTTAGTGCTTTATCGAATGCCAGTGCCGACGCCAGCACCCCCGACCCCGTGTAGGGAACTCCTAGTGTGTCGAGAAATCCCTGGATACAGCCATCTTCGCCAAATTGGCCGTGGAGAATAAGCAACGCACAGTGGACCTCTTCATCAAGCAAATGCGAAGCCGCTTCGGCCGGGTCCATACCCGCCAACGAACTGTCATCGGCAGCAGCGCAGCGAAGAAAGGTGTCGGCCCAACGGCGGTCCTCCCCCTCGCGCAGCTCGCGCTCAGCCAGTGACCAACGGCCAAGGCGCGTGATGACCACAGGGCGCACGGTCTTATCGCGAAGCGAGATATGCTCGCACACGACCCGAGCAGAACTCAGGGAGATTTGAAACTCCGTCGAGGGGCCTCCGCAGATGAGCCAGATTTTTCGCAAATCCTTGGTCCTTTCCATTGCTAAGAGTTCGCATTGCGTTCGCACTCGTCAAACGCAGGGTTCAAGTTTTGTTGCGCTGCCATTTGGCAAAATCTTTTGCAAAATACGTGATGATGACGTCTGCACCAGCGCGGCGGATCGCCGTCAGAGATTCTTCGACTGCCCTGCGCTCGTCCAGCCATCCATTGGCTCCTGCCGCTTTGAGCATAGCATACTCGCCACTCACCTGATAAGCTGCGAGAGGTAGGTCGCAGCGTTGGCGTAGCTCGTGCAAAACATCAAGATACGGTAGCGCTGGCTTCACCATAAGCATGTCTGCCCCTTCGGCCACATCAACGAGCGATTCGCGAATGGCTTCGCGAAAATTGGCCGGATCAAGTTGGTGGCTGCGCCGATCGCCGAAAGCAGGTGTGCTGTGAGCCGCTTCGCGAAATGGGCCATAAAACGCTGATGCGAATTTCGAACTGTACGAGAGAATTGGAACATGCGAGTATCCATTTGTGTCGAGAGCGGCGCGAATGGCAGCCACTCGACCATCCATCATGTCCGACGGCGCCACTATGTCTGCTCCTGCAGCTGCATGCGACAGCGCAACGCGGCAAAGCACTTCCACACTTTCATCGTTCAGCACGACACCATCACGCACAATGCCGCAATGACCATGCGATGTATACTCACACAAACACACGTCCGTGATTACCACAAGCTCCGGTGCCGCTTTCTTGACGTGAGCAATGGCGCGTTGAACAATTCCCCCCGGGGCGTATGCACTTGTAGCCTGTTCGTCCTTGTGCTGAGGAATGCCAAAAAGAATAACGCCGCCAAGGCCAAGCTCAGCAAGCTGGCGGACTTCGCCCTCGAGTTCATCGAGTGAAAGACGCTCGATGCCAGGCATGGAGACTATGGGTTGACGTTGCTTTTCGCCCTCGACCACAAACACGGGCTGAACGAGATGGCAAACCGAGAGGAACGTCTCGCGTACGAGACGCCGCAGAGGTTCGTTCATGCGCAAGCGTCGCAATCGCATCGTCATAGTTACACTTGAAGCGAAAAATCGCGCCAAAGCAAGATTTGATAGCAAGCAGGGTATGACCTTAACAACCGCGTGTGCATGATGACAACTCCACCTGATAGCGGACAATTGACCGCCGCACAGCGTCGAGCGCTGGAGCGCGCACAATTCTTCTTCCTCCATGGCGACGATCTAGCGAAGATCGAAAACTTTAAAGAGGAAATTGTGAACACGCATCTGCGTGCCGAGGAGCGCGAGGAAAACTACAACGAATACGGTATGCTTGGTGGGGCTCTCACGGCATTGCGTTCTGTCCTGGGAGACGTTATTGCCGAGTTGTCCACTGTCTCATTCCTCCCAACGGCTAAGCGCGTCGTGACACTTTACAATATCCAAGATTTTTACGAGGCACGGACGCGCACCGCAAAGAAGGGACGAGGGCAATCCAAGGACACAAAATCGCCCAGCGAAATCCTCGTGCACTTTATAGAGAATGATCTTCCGAATCTCCCCGCCGTGCTCATCATCATTGCTCCTGAAGATTATGAAAAACGGCGCCGCGTGCTGCCAACTGATCCCGTGTTTGCCAGCGCTAAGCGGCAAGGATCTGCGTATTGCTTTCGCGAGGTCGGACCACAATTCGCCTTTTTTGATGCCTTGTTTGCACGAAACAGTGCCCAGGCGATCCGGCTATGGCGCGATTGGCAGGAGCGCGTGGGAGGAAGTCCTCGTCCCTACTTCGCGCTCATTTCGCAATTGCGGCTGCTTATTCAGGCGAAAATGGTTGCCAGTAGAATCTATGAGCGGCGTGGCGTCAGGTTCGAAGAATTCGTTGAGAAAATGCTCCCCGCCGACGAGGATCTGAACGTTATGCGCTTAAGCCCAGACTGGCGACGCGAAAAGCTCATGCGCGCAAGTGCAAACTTCACCCTTCAGGAGCTCGTCACCGCTTACGAGAAACTCGAGCCGTTGGCCAAATATGCTGTGCCACTGGCCAGTGATCCTTTCGTGCCCGATCGCCAATTGCTCGCCGAACTTTGGATTCTCGAATTCTGTGCTCGAGAAGAAAACCAATGAAAGGGGCAGCGGCAAGCACCTCACGCGTTTTTTTCCTTCGGCGCAAGTTGCGATGGCTCTCTTGCCTGCCTTATATCTTGGGGCTAGTGACGCCCCAGAATGGCTTGAGCCAGTCCCCCCCCCCCTCAACGCGCATCCCACTCGAAGCAACTCCGAAACCCGCGGCTCTACCGGCAGGCAAAGCTGCTGTAGTGGGGGTGCGCACTCCTGAGCCTAGCGATGAGACTTTAAGCCGCTTGCTCCGCATGCGCAGCCGATTGAAAAACCTCGAGGTGGACACACAATGGATCGAGGGCGAGGAAATCACCAGACGTTTTCGCGCCACGATGGGAAAGGGACGGCTTTCCGGCGAGGGTCAAATCAATTGGTCCCGACCGGGCGAGCGCCAATGGGCGCGTGTTGATGTGATCGACGCAGATGTAGAGGAGTTTTTGCACGTGTGCGACGTCCGTTTCGACGGAAAAATAATAGCTCAAGTGACGGGGCAACTAAACCTTGAGTGGCATGGAATGCGTTTTCGGGAAATGCGCGCGACGATGACCGGCGGCGGCAAGTTAGAAATGTCGAGCGGAAGCGTCAGTTCCACACGCTTGCTCGATAACATCGCCCGCTTGTCGGGCATCGAGAGCCTCCGCACCTTGCGCTTTCAACGCGGAGTCGTGGAAGGCACAATCTCGGACGGGCGTGTAACCGTCCGCCGCTTTGAGCTTCAGAGTCAAGACATCGTCTTGCACGGAAGCGGAACCGTGACATTGGAAACGGGAGCACTCGATGCGCGGTTTGAATTGGAAGTTCGTCCGGTTTTGGCAAAATCTTCAAAATTACCGGAAGTGCGAGCTGCCGGCGAGGCCATAGCGCGATTTGTGGGAAGCGAAGACCGGTTCGTTTCCATCCCACTCCCCGTAAGTTTCGGTGGAACGTTGGAACGCCCCATTGCCTATTTGGACATTCCGGGGCGTAAGGCGTTGCAACAAGGACTGGGCATTCTCAACACCCTCACAACGCCACCGGCGCGGCGACATAGTCCTCGCCCCTAGCACAGCGTGTGGCTTCTCGGTTACTGTTCATGCTGTCGTGAAGCAGTCCTCAATGGTTGACAACGTTGTGATACACATCCGCCAACCCAAGACCAACCGACCGATCCTTGCGTGTTGGCTTCTCGGAGAGATAACGCTGCGAAACTTGCCACGACAGGGTGGGAGTAACGGAAGGGGGATTCGTGGTAGCGGGCGTTTTGACTATCTCCGCGTTTGCCTGAGATTGAGCGGCTTTTGCACACTGGCTGAGAATGCGCTGGCTCAAACGCTGGAGCGAAGCTGGTGACAAAGCACCGACGTGCCGTTCGCGGCACGATGAGAAACCATCCGAGGGAAGGTAAACGAGAAGCGTGGGTGTGTACTCGATCCCGTAGCGCAAGGCCAAATCGCGGTGCTCATAAAACTCGAGCCGGACCTTCACGAACGGCTCGAGTGCTCGTTTCGCCCCAGGCGCCCCCAGGCTTCTCTCCATCCGTGCACATTCCGGGCATCCCTCTAAAACAAACAATATGAGGAGAGGGCGTCCTTCGCCCCGTGCCTGTGCTTTTGCCGCATTGAGGTTCTCAAGCCATTCATCGTCCTGAGCGCAAACGGGGGCCACGCCCACCGCCAAGAGCAATACGACAGCACCTAGCGTCAGCCTACTCACCCAACGTAAAATTTGCTTGTAGCAAGACTGTCGCACACACGTCACTCCAGCTTCGCTAGCGTCAAGAATCAACGACCAAAACGCGGGAAACTGACGCAATGGAGGCCAAACGAAGACGTCTTGACAACGGACGCCCGGCGTAGAGAACAAGCTCATAGGCTGGCAGCGAATTTTGTTGCTGTAGGCGAATGTGTCATGGCTCAATAAAAAAGCACCGAGCAAACAGACAAGGCGGTCGAAAGAAAACGCATGCGGTTCGGAAAACGTGAACAGATTGTTGTTCTCTTTCTGGGAACAGCCCTACTGATATTCCTTGTCCACTTGTTAATTTTTCAGCCACGCGCCACGGAATATGCGCGCATTAGCAAAGAATTTCAGGATGGTGTAGCGACGCTGCGTGACACCGAACAACCACAGTCACCCAAACAGCTGGAAGATTTTAATGCACGCACGGCCAAGTACGAAAAAGAAGTGACGAGCCTCGTCGAAGAACTTCGCCTTACGGTCCCTAAGCATTACGCACGCCTCGGGACCGAATCTGTGCACCTGCGCATGAAGGACACGCTGGATGCGATGCGCGAACTTGTCAAAATGCGCAAAGAGGTTAAAACACCGCAGCTCACGTTTCTCGACGACAAAAAGGATGCCGCAGGTACGCAGCAAGGCTGGAACATTCCTGCCGAACTTTCAGAACGCACACTAGGGGTGAAAGGCGCAATTTGGGATATAGTTTCTCAACTCCTGCAACGTTGGGACACGATGAGCCTTGTCACCACGCCTCTGGACAAGTTGCGCCACCGTTTTTACTACAACCAGCAATTGCCTCAGATCGGGCTACCGCCCCAGGAAGTGTGCGACTGGGTAGTAGGGGTTCCGGGCCTTGGCTGGGTTTTCTTCAACGATAGGGATTTAAAAGACCAACTTGTGAAGTTCACTCGCGGTGGGATGATGCAGTTGCAGCTTGACGTGAGGCCGAACCCTTTCAGCATCAACCGTTTTGGCCCACTGCTTCCCGTCTTCAAACGGCTGTGGGTTGCCGAGCTCGTATGGGAAAAACGTGATCCAAACACGCAAATATCGAAAGAACAGCTTTTTGAGGCACTGGAAGTTTATCCCAAGTACTATCCCACAGATCATGCCATCGTTGTGGCCAACAAGGAACTGCAGGCACTCGTGGACATCGTCAAGCTAGCCCAAAAGCACGGCATTCTGGAAATCTCTAAGGTGGCTCTTCTGAAATTTACGCCGGTCGAAAAGGCGGTACGTCGTGTTCCAGGAGCAACGCCCACCCCCGAGGCCTCTCCCGCTGCACCTGCAGCAGGCCCCCAGCCGGGAGTCCTTGGTTTCGATGCTGGCCTTGCCGAACCCGGCATGATGGCTGGCCGACCCGGCGGCATGCCCGGGATGCCCGCCGCTGTTGTGCCGACTCCCGACGAGAAAAACGCTATCGGCGCGGCAGGTGGCCTCGAACTCGAAATGCGGGCATACAATGCAAACCTCATTAAGTTTCTCTTCGAACTGACTCACAGCCCGCGAACCTATGCCGTCGACGACCTGTATATCTATGCGGATCCCAAAGGCGAACTACGTACCACCATGACGGTGGAGTTAGTAACTAACCTCAATGCGCTGAAAGATTAAGGAGAAAGCAACCGCGATGCTCCCCAAAGAGCTACTCGAGATTCTAGCTTGTCCCAAATGCAAAGGCGAGCTTGAGTACCGCCCCGGTAACAACGGCGAAGGCGAGGTGCTCATCTGCCACTCTTGCAAATTAGTTTATGAAGTAATCGATGGCATCCCGAACATGCTTATAGAAGAGGCAAAGCCCTTAGAGGAGTAGGAGCCCACACGAGTGTCTAGCATGGAAATTGAGATTTACCAGCTTCGATCCGACGTCTATATAGCGGTGCGGGGCCGAATCGTGTTAGAAGAATGCGAGCGGCTGAAAAATGCTTGTCTGCCTCTCATTCGCAAAGGTATCGAGCAGGTATTTATTGACTTATCAAAAGTGGAGTACATCGACAGTGCGGGATCTGTCTCTTATACACATCT
>JANZZJ010000090.1 GCA_026419455.1 Candidatus Sumerlaeaceae bacterium
GCGTCAGATGTGTATAAGAGACAGACCCAGATGTTAGGGACACGGTAGGGCCCCGTCGAGTGCGAGCTGGCTTTGCGCATGACAGCAATCCCGGTTGAAGCATAGGCGCCTTCGTCACTATAAACCGTAACTTTCGCAGCCACTAGGCGGCCATCGCGCTTTGCTCCAAGAGTGTAGTGAATGCGTAGGGCGTGGCGCTTATGGCGTGCCGCCATGCTTTCGGCGCGGGTGTAACGAAGATAAACCTTTCTGCCGGGGTGCTTGAGCGCGGCCAAGCCCACGAAGCATTGAATGGATAGATCTTCGCGTCCCCCAAAAGCTCCACCGGTGGCGGGCTGAATAATCCGGACCTTTTCTACTGGCAATCCAAGGGCCAGAGCAACCAGACGACGTTCTTCATGAACCCACTGACCGCTTACCCAGATGGTAAGCATGTCACCATCGTATAGGGCACAGCCAGCTTCCAAATCAAGAAAGGCGTGGTCGACGGTTTGCGTTTCGATGGTATCTTCGACGATAACGTCGCACTCTTCGCGCAGGGCCCGCTCTGCATCACCCTTGCGAATGCGCTTGCCCCCCATAATATTCCCGTGTTCGTGCAGTTTTGGCGCATCGGGAGCCAGCGCTTGCTCGAAGGTGTGAATGGGCTGATAGGGTATGTAGTCAACGCGGATGAGTTTGAGCGCTTCAAGCGCCGCTTCCTCCGTGTCGGCCACGACCAGAGCGACGGGATCGCCCTTATAACGAACAACGTCCTCCGCAAGGACAGGCTGATCGCGCGTTATAAGCCCATGGCGGTTGGTTCCCGCAACATCCTTATAGGTATAAACGCCCAGGACTCCGGGCAAAGCGAGAGCCGCCGACGGATCAATAGATAGAATCCGGGCAAAAGCATGGGCGCTACGTAGGACCTTTACGTGGAGCATGCCTTTTTCGTAAAGGTCGCCCCCATATTTTGTGACGCCCCGGACCTTTTCTTCTGCATCGATGCGAACTATGGACTTGCCGACGACTGTCATGATGGACTCCTTGATTCCTCACGCCGTGGCTAACGAGGTACTAGACCGCATGCACTTATCCTTAACAGAACAATTTGCCTTACTTGGGCTGTAGATGTCCAGCGGATTTCTTCTGCCCGTGCTCAAGAGTTCTCCTCGATGCGGTGGTCCATGACCTTGGCCGGAGCCGGCACAGAGGTTTTGCCCACCACGCGGGCAGGTACGCCGACAACGGTTGTATGGGGCGGAACCGGGTGGAGCACGACACTGCCACCACCGATCTTGGCCCCTTCACCAATTTCGATGTTTCCGAGAATGATGGCTCCGACGCCGATGAGAACGCCGCGGCGCACCTTGGGATGACGATCTCCAGTTTCTTTTCCCGTGCCACCAAGCGTGACACCATGAAGCATAGAAACGTCATCCTCCACCACTGCCGTTTCGCCGATGACAATCCCCGTGGCGTGATCCATGAGAATACCTTTGCCGATTTGGGCAGCGGGGTGGATGTCCACGCCAAACACCTCAGAAATGCGGCTCTGAAGTTGAAGGGCAAGCGCGGTACGTCCGTGCTTCCACAGGTGATGGGCAATGCGGTAAGACTGCAGGGCATGATAGCCTTTGAAATACAGAAATGGGGTGGAATAACCACGACAGGCAGGGTCGCGCTCCTTAACAGCTTTCAAGTCCACTATTCCGGCGTGGGAAATCTCTGGATCCTCGCGATGTGCGCTGTAGATGACATCGCGCAAAACAATCGAGTGAAGAGTGGGACTGGCAAGCTTGGATGCCAGATGGAAACTCAGCGCTTCCTCGAAGGTCTTATGATTGAGAACTACAGCGTGTAGGAAACTCGCTAGAATTGGTTCGCGCTCCGCATCTTCCTCGACTTCCTTGCGCAAGGCTGACCATATTCGCTTTTTCAAATCCGACATGAACGTGCTCCTCGTCTCAATTTGCTGTTCGGACTCATACCTGACGAGAAATAGTACCGCAATCAGTTTATTTTTACGCAACGCTTCCGCCCAAGTGCTTCCGTCCAGTGATAGTGAGGACGGCTCGACAACGTTCGCATAGCAGTGTGATAAACGGCCAGCGGTTCTTCGCGTCAGAATCTCTCATTCCATCTCGGGTTCGAGTATTTCGATACCACAAGTTCCGCCACTCGATCAGCTGAATAGTCCTGTAGCACTTGCGAGGCACACCAGGCACCAGCAATGAGACGTCGCAGTTCCTCAGCGGTCGCTGGAAGATTTGTTACAAATTCGTGATGCGGACGGCCTGCCCGGTAGGCAGGCTCCTTGGGAGGATGTGCGAGATATCGTCCGATACGCGATAGGTCGAAGTGGTACAAAATCGCTCCGTGAAAAAGGATATGAGACCGTTTTCGGCGCTGCGCGGTTCCGCAAAATTTTCGGTTCCCGAGAGCGAGGTCACTGATTCCTTTGCAGTCGGCTTCAGGCCAGCGGGAAGCAAGGGCGCTACGAATGCGGGAAAGAACAAAGTGGTTCGTACCGCTAATATCGGCACACTCTGGTCGGAAGCGCACGTCGAGGATCAGTGTGAAGTTTAAACATCCGGGACCTTGGAGGACAGTTCCACCTCCACTGTCGCGTCTGAGAATTGGTATTCCGTCGGCGCGGCAACTTTCCACGCGAACTTCCTCGCCAACCTTGCCGCCTGCGCCCAAAACAACAAAATACTTGGCGCTTTCCCAAAAGCGCAGGACCTCCCAGCGGCATCGCGAATTGTGTTTGCCGGCCAACGCGCATTTTTCTTCGGCTTCGAGCAGCAGAACTTCGTCGAGGGCAAGGTTCTCGGCAGGCGTGGGTAGTGATAGGTCAAGTCGTCTCACGAGTGAACTATTGTGTACCAAAATGGTAATGTTTCACAAGTTTGGTTTAAAACCGAATTGTGTTGGCAACCACCCACGACTTACAGCATGCAAATGTCAACGTTCGGAACTCTCAATTGCGGAGGCAAGAGTGAGCAACGCAACTTTAGCATCTGGGTCGGGCCTTGAACAGGCCGCCATCGAGGAGTGGCTGGAAGCCCTAAAGTATGAACTGGCAGCGGAAGGCCCCGAACACGTCGGAAAAATTCTAAAAGCTCTCGCAGATGCCGCTCACCTGTGGGGTGTGAGGATACCGTTTACAGCTAATACGCCCTACATCAATACGATTCCCAAGGAAGCCGAACCGCCGTATCCTGGGGATCGCGCGATTGAACGCCGTATCAAGAGCTATGTTCGTTGGAATGCGTTAGCGATGGTGGTCAAAGCCAATAGGCTTCATCCGGGCTTGGGCGGCCACATTTCGACCTTCCAAAGCGCTGCAACACTTTATGAAGTTGGGTTCAATCACTTTTTCCGTGGGCGACGCCCCGGCTTTGCCGGCGACATGGTGTTTTTCCAGGGCCACGCATCCCCTGGGATCTACGCGCGCGCGTTTATTGAAGGGCGCCTGACTGAGCAACAGCTTCACAATTTCCGTCGCGAGCTGCAGGAGGGTGGTGGTTTATCCTCTTACCCCCATCCGTGGCTCATGCCCGGATTTTGGCAATTCCCCACGGTTTCCATGGGTCTTGGCCCCATTATGGCGATTTATCACGCCCGATTTAATCGCTATCTTTACGACCGTCGCATCGTCGACACCAGTCAAACTAAGGTATGGGCTTTCCTGGGCGACGGCGAATGCGATGAGCCCGAAACGTTGGGGGCCATTACGCTTGCTGCACGCGAACAACTAGATAACCTTATTTTTGTCATCAACTGCAACCTCCAGCGGCTCGACGGGCCCGTGCGCGGCAATGGCAAGATCATCCAAGAACTAGAAGCCGCTTTCCGCGGTGCGGGGTGGAACGTCATCAAAGTTATTTGGGGATCCGACTGGGACAAATTGTTGGCACGTGACAAGACTGGGCTACTCATCAAGCGCATGGAAGAGTGTGTTGACGGGGAGTATCAACGTTTCTCTGTGGCCGACGGTGCTTACATTCGCAAGCACTTCTTTGGCAAGTACCCGGAACTGCTCGAGTTAGTGAAAGACATGTCGGACAAGGACCTGGAAAACTTGCGACGAGGCGGCCTCGATCCGCAGAAAGTTTACGCTGCTTATAAAGCCGCCGTGGAGCACAAAGGGCAGCCAACGGTAATTCTTGCCAAAACAGTGAAAGGCTATGGGCTGGGAGAAGCTGGCGAAGGACGCAACATCTCCCATCAGCAGAAGAAGCTCAATGAGCAGGAGCTTCGCGAATTCCGCGACCGCTTTAATATCCCAGTGCCCGACGAGGAAGTCGACGATTTGCCGTTCATTCGCCTTCCGGAAGGTAGCGCCGAGGAGCAGTACCTTAAGCAACGCCGCAAAGCTTTGGGTGGGCATCTTCCGGCGCGCGTAGTGAGTGTCCCGCCGTTGCCCATGCCTGATCGCGACTATTTTGCTCCGTATCTGTTGGGCAGCGACGGCCGTGAAGTCTCCACAACTATGGCCTTCGTGCGCATCTTTAGCCAGCTGCTCGGCAACAAGCAGTTTGGTCGCTTCATTGTGCCCATAATCCCCGACGAGGCACGTACGTTTGGCATGGAGGCGCTATTCCGCCAGTACGGCATCTACTCGCACGTGGGGCAACTGTATGAGCCAGTGGATCGGGAGCAGCTTCTTTACTATCTGGAGAAAACCGATGGGCAGATCCTGGAAGAAGGTATTACCGAAGCTGGCGCCATGTCGAGCTTCATTGCTGCAGGCACAGCCTATGCCAATTATGGCGTAACGATGTTGCCATTTTTCATCTATTACTCCATGTTTGGCTTTCAACGGATTGGTGACCTCATCTGGGCAGCAGCAGAAATGCGAGTGAGGGGCTTCTTGCTGGGAGCTACTGCTGGCCGCACAACTCTAAATGGCGAAGGGCTTCAGCACCAGGATGGGCACAGTCACGTGCTGGCGAGCACGATTCCGAACCTCATGTGCTACCATCCTGCATTCGCTTATGAGATTGCTCTCATCGTTCAAGACGGCATGAAGCGGATGTTTGAGAAGCAGGAGGATGTTTTTTACTACATCACCCTCGGCAACGAAAACTACGCACAGCCGCCCATGCCAGAGGGCGTAGAAGAAGGCGTTCTCGAGGGACTCTATAAATTTAAGATGGGACCTGAAAACGGAAAATACAAAGCACACATCTTTGCAGATTTCAGCGCAGTGAATCTGGCACTGGAAGCGCAAAGAATTTTGGGAGAACATTATGGCGTGAGCGCGGATGTGTGGAGCGCCACTAGTTACAAACGTTTGCGCTATGGGGCCATGGAGGCAGAGCGGTGGAATATGCTCCACCCGACTGCGAAAGCTAAAAAGAAGAGTTACCTTGAGCGTGTGCTGGAGAATGAAGAAGGTCCATTTGTGGCTGTGAGCGACAGTATGCGGATGGTGCCGGATCAGATCGCCAAATGGGTGCCAGGAGGTTTATTGTCGCTTGGCACGGATGGGTTTGGGCGCAGCGATACACGTGAGGATTTACGCAGATTCTTTGAAATTGACCCGCCACACATCGTCATTGCCGTGCTTTACAGGTTGGCGGAAAAAGGGCAGGTCAAGAAATCGGTGGTGAAGAAAGCCATTGAGGAACTCGGCGTCAACCCTGAGCAAGGCTTTTCGCTGTATCTCTAATAAGCTGTAGGGGGCGTATTGTAACTCGTTAACGACGAACGATAAGGGAGATAAGCATACTATGGCGATCGAGGTGAAACTTCCCCGGTTAGCGGATGGTGTGGAGTCCGGAGATGTTCTCAACGTCCTAGTGAAAGAAGGGGATGTCGTCCAACCCGAAGATCCATTGGTAGAACTCGAGTCAGAAAAGGCAACTTTGCCTGTGCCATCGCCAGCAGCTGGTCGTGTGGTCAAGATTTACGTTCAATCCGGCACTAAAGTCAAAGTGGGTGACATCCTAGTCGTGCTGGAAGAATTGAGCACGAATGGCGAAGGCCCCGCCGCCCAGACCGACTCCGACTATGTGGCTACTCCAGCCCAGTTGACGGATGACGACGCCAACGAATCGAATCCAGAGGGGCCGGCGACCCTCATTGAAGTTAAACTTCCTCAACTCGCGGACGGGGTCGAGACCGGGGATGTTCTGAATGTCCTCGTGAAAGAAGGAGATGTGATTCAAGCCGACGATCCAGTGGTGGAACTTGAGTCGGAGAAAGCAACCGTTGCCATCCCGACGCCAGTGGGAGGGAAAGTCGTCAAAGTGCTCATTAAAGCGGGCGACAAAGTGCGTGTGGGAGAGACGATGATAATTGTCGACAGCGGCAAAGGGGAAAAGACGGAAACTTCCGCGGAGACGGTGGCGGGATCAACGGGCGGAGGAGAATCCCCCACGACGGTTGAAACGGCCCAAGCTACGCCAACCGTTGTGTCGGGAGTGGCAGAACCCCATCGCCAAGCAGTTCAACCGCTTGCCCCAGCGGTGACGACCGATGAGGATTTCATCCCAGCCAGCCCGGCGGTTCGTCGCATTGCACGGGAAATCGGGCTCGACCTAAGGCGCGTCAAAGGCAGCGGCAAGAACGGACGCATATTGATCGAGGACCTCGATCCGTACATCCAGGAATTTGTTCAGAAACGGGGAGCAGCCTTGGTGGGAGCTCCGATGGCGCAGGCCGTGGAGCTTCCGGATTTTGCCCAATGGGGACCCATTCGTCGGGTGAAAATTGAGCCTATCCGGCGAAAGATTTCCGAACACCTCTCGCAGGCGTGGTTGACGATTCCCCATGTGCACCAGTTTCACGAAGCGGATATTTCTGAACTGCTTGCGTTGCAGAAGCGCCATCGCGAGCGCGTCAAACAACGGGGGGCGGCGCTCACTCTCACCCCATTCATAATGAAAGCAGTTGTTATCGCATTAAAAGAATATCCAGAGTTCAACGCCAGTTTTGACGTTCGCAACGAGGAAATCATTTATAAGGATTATTATCACCTCGGCCTTGCTGTAGACACCCCGGCGGGGCTCATCGTGCCAGTGATCCGGGATGTTGATAAGAAAACAATTGTTGAGCTCGCTCTGGAGCTGGCAGATGTGGCGGAACGCACACGGCAGCGCAAGGTGTCGCTAGAAGAGCTTCGGGGCAGCACATTTACGATTTCGAATCTTGGCAGTATTGGGGGGGGACACTTCACCCCCATCGTGAACTCCCCCGAGGTAGCAATCCTCGGAGTGGGGCGAGCTGCCAAGCGGCTGGTCCTCAATAATGGTCAAGTGGAAGAGCGTGCCTTCCTTCCGTTGTGCGTAGGCTATGACCATCGTGTCATTGACGGAGCCCAGGGTGCACGTTTCATCGTGCGAGTGGCAGAAGTACTGGAGAATTTCGAGGCAACGTTCCTCGGCTTTTAGTTCATGCGAGATCCTGAGGGGAAGCAAGTCTTGGCTTGCAACGGGTGCATTTTCGGATAGGGGAACCTGATTATGACTCAATATGAACCAGTCATAGGAATGGAAGTGCACGTCGAGCTGGCAACAGACTCGAAAATTTTCTGCGGCTGCTCGACGCGATTTGGTCAAGAGCCGAACACGCAGACGTGTCCGATCTGCCTCGGGATGCCTGGGGTTTTGCCAGTCGTAAACCGCAAAGCCGTGGAATTTACGATCCGAACAGCTATTGCTCTGAACTGCCGCATCAACGAACGCACATGGTTTGATCGGAAAAATTATTATTATCCAGACCTGCCGAAAAATTACCAAATTTCACAGAACTACGCATGCTTGGGGGTGGATGGCTGGCTTGAGATTCCGTTAGGCGAGACAACGAAGCGAGTACGGATCAATAACGTGCATCTTGAAGAGGATGCAGGAAAGCTTCTTCATCCGGAGTTGCCGGGCGCAGATTATTCGCTCGTCGATCTCAACCGTGCAGGAACGCCACTCATCGAAATCGTCAGCGAGCCTGACATGAGGAGCGCAGAAGAGGCGCTGGCCTACATGATGACCCTGAAAAATCTCCTCGAGTACATTGAAGTGAGCGACTGCAAAATGCAGGAAGGTCGGCTGCGCTTCGAGGTAAACATTAGCATGCGCGAGCTAGGGTCGCCAAAGCTGGGCACAAAAGTTGAGATCAAGAACTTAAACTCGATGAAAACGGCGCTCAAGTGCATCGAGTACGAAATGAAACGCCAATCAGAGATTCTAGCAAGCGGCGGGCGCGTGGTTCAGGAAACCCGGCTCTGGGATGAGGCCACTGGTGAAACGCGAGCTATGCGCTCAAAAGAATTTGCTCACGACTATCGCTATTTCCCTGACCCTGATCTCGTTGAGATTCATATCCCGCTGTCCTGGCAAGACGAGGTCAGACGCAATCTGCCTGAACTTCAGGACGCCAAACGACGGCGTTTTGTGGAAGAACTCGGGTTGCCTGAATACGATGCGAGGGTACTGACAGCATCGAAGAAAACGGCAACCTACTATGAGCGAGCAGTCGCTGTCTATCGCAATCCCAAAGCACTAAGTAACTGGATGATGACGGAAGTCCTGCGGGAACTGCGCGAGCGTGAGCTGGATGCCGATGAGCTGGCGTTGACACCGGATGGTCTTGCCTCGATTGTGAAAATGATCGATGAGGGCAAGATAAGCGGGAAAATTGCCAAGGAAGTGTTCCAAAAAGCTCTCGAAAGTGGCCAACATCCTGAAGAAATTGTTGAACGGGAAGGACTTATCCAGGTTTCCGACGCGTCCGAAGTTGAGCGTTGGGTGGATGAGGCCATCACTGAAAACCCCGACATGGCAGAAAAGATACGCGCCGGTAATGAGAAAACTATCCAAGCCCTCGTCGGTCAGGTGATGAAGAAGTCTCGCGGCAAAGCAAATCCCAAACTCGTCAATGACCTAATCCGTAAAAAGCTGCAGGTGTGAAGGTCACGATGGCATCCTCAGTGAAGATGCGTGCTGTGCCACGAAGCGGCTGAATAAAGTGGTAAAAGGCTTAACCTCGTTTTTGTGCTCGATGCCTTTCGGCTTCCTACCTGGTTTAGTTCAGAACAGCTGCAAGCGCTCCAAAGCATCTTCATTATAGGGCTTGAGGCCATTGCTCACGCGGCCGTGAGCGAAGCTGTTCACTTCCCGGATAGAGGAAAGCCGCCTGGTAGCCGGTCCATAAAAGCGATGCTGCCAATGGCGGCTGCGGGGCTCGTCAGTCTCGAAAACAGCAACGAATCTCGTTTGCTCAGGCCGGGGAAGCCGAGAGCAGCAAGTGACCGGCTCGCAGATTGGTGCCAGGAGAAGAAGCCTTCTGACACGGGCGGCGGAAAACACAAGCAGGCACACTGCGAGTCAGAGAACCAGGAAGACAAATTTAGTCCATGCAGTGAACAGCCACGGGTACGGGTAAAGACTCTGGTCGGCCAAGAGACAACATTAGCGCAACAAATGAACCACAGTACGGCAGCTCGTGCAGGGGACGCAAAACATGCTCGCCATCCAAGTTAGTCGCGGATTTGCAGTGGCGGAAGACTAGCACAGAAAATCACGGTGGGTGTCTGGCCCTAATTCCGGGGGCGAATTCACGTCACACATGGTCCACACTTCCGCGGGTAACTCCAACTTTGCTGAGAGCTTTGAGTTCGCGCCAGACATCTTGTGCGCGCTTTCGCCCCACGAGTAACTCATGATAGGCATCCAGGGCTTCGTGCGTTCTGATGCTGTTTTCCTCAATGAATTCTACGCGGAAGCGGCGCACACCAGCCTCGAGGAGCTGAGGTACGTACTCAGCGGCACTCTGGGGAATGGCGTTGTACACAGTGTTGCGACAGCCGGCATCGGCCTTCACCGGATGATCATAGTTCATGCGGTCGCGAACTGCCACTCGATGCCAATCGCAAGGGCGACCACAATTTGTGTAGTCGTTTCCCTCACTCAAGAAACGACAAAACACGCAGTGCTCCATGTGGAACATGGGCATGTGCTGATGGATGGTAACCTCGAACCAGGCGGGTGGCACCTTACGGAGCAGGTCTAACAACTGTTCCCCATTAAGATCGTAACTGGGCGTGAGATACGTGAAGTTAGCCTTCTTCAGGAGCCAGGCACTGATGTCGTTGGCAATGTTGAGGGAGTAATCGCCAATGAGCTCGAGAGACGGCTCCCATTGCCGCAGAATATACCACGCCGCCAAGTTTCGGACGAGAACAGCGTCGGGATTGGTCTGGATAATAGCGCGCAGAAGATTGCGCTCACGCGGTTTGAAAATTCGTAGGGTCGCAGGAACGAATCGTTTACCTTTGGCACGAATGATCCGCCGTGCCTCATGATGCCATCGTAAGTTGTCAAAGTCGGTATAAATGGTATCAACCGCAGGATGAAGACTTGCCACCGCCACTTGATCCAGTGTGCGGCATAGGGCGTTGAGCTGTGGAGTAGGTGGAAGGGAGACAGAAGGCCACCGAGCAATCTCCTCGCGGATACGCACAAGGGCATCAAGGCTCATCTGGCGATGAGTACCTAGGGAACGTCTTGCTGCTAAAAGTGCTTCGACGGCGCGCCGCCGCAAATCATTAAGGCGGCTCATCGGGATAAACACTGGCTCGACAACGTCCATCTTAAGCTTCCGGAGCTCAAAGGGCGTATTCCCGAGCCGGCCTATCTGTTGACGAGCTATTTCCGCCGTGAGGGCTCTATCGCGTGCTGCTTGTGCAGCAGCAGCGTCCACCACACTCACCGAGATGCCCCAGTGGTCCGAGAGGGTTAGCTCGGCAGGTTCCCCAACACGCACGCGTAGCATTGCGTCTACTGGCCGCTTCCAGCGGGGTTTATCAGTTTCGTAAGTTCGCTTCAGTTCTCTGTCGAGCCGTGGATCACTCGTTTTCCAAACGCGGTCGCCCACATTAATCCGGTGCAAGTCCGTTCGTTTTTCGGCACTCAATTGAATAAGCGCAGCCATAGGAAATGAGGCGTTTGGTGGGACTGACTGACACGGCTGCCCATCAACGCGAATAGAGTAAACGCGACCACCGACTTCGTGAAGATCAGGTCGGCCCGCGTCGAAGACAATGCCATCGCCAAGGGAAAGCGGGGCCGCTAGTTGCAACGTAATGCCGTGTGGGGCAACAGACGTCACCTTGCCCAGATAAGGTCCTCGTTTTTTCGGAAACCGTCCCTCCACCACCGCTTGATGGTCAATCCGATGCAGATACCCCCGAGTAAAACCGCGACTGAATACCATTTCGAGGCGATAGCGAGTTTGAGGGTCGACGGCAATTTCGGTGCCCCCCTGAGCCCGCCGTGCCTCTTCCAGCGCCTGGCGGTACGCCTGTACGGTCGCGGCAACATACTCCGGACTTTTCAGTCGGCCCTCGATTTTCAGGCTTTTCACACCGGCAATAAGCAGCCGCGGAATGTCGTTGTAGGCGGCAAGATCTTTGGGTGATAGGAGATATTTCACGTCGCCGGTATCAATTGGCTTGCCGTCTACTATGAGATCGAAGGGCAATCGGCAAGCCTGGGCGCACTCGCCACGATTGGCGCTGCGACCACCGAGCGCTTCGCTTGTGAGACACTGGCCACTGTAGGCCACACATAGTGCGCCGTGAATGAACACTTCTATGTCTACATCAGAGCCATTTACGAGGTCCGTAATTTGAGCCAAGTCGAGCTCGCGGGGAGCTACAACGCGGCTGAGAGCAAGGCCCAGCTCGCGTACAGCTGCTATTGATTCAGGCGCTGTCAAGGTCATTTGTGTGGACGCGTGCACAGGCAGGTCGGGAACGAGCTTGTGCGATAAATACGCCACTCCTAAATCTTGGATCATTACGCCGTCCACTCCCGCACGTGAACAAGCATAAAGCATTTCAGCAAACCGAGGGAGTTCGTCCACAAAGGCCAATGTATTAATAGCCACATAGGCCCGCACGCCGCGTTCGTGCAACCACGCGACGATCTCAGGTAGCTGCTTAACCACAAAGTTAGGCGCTCGCATGCGAGCATTGAAGTCTTCTAAGCCGAAGTAAACCGCATCGGCTCCATTTTCCACAGCAGCACGCATCGCTTCCGGCGTCCCTGCGGGGGCCAGCAGTTCGATGCCTTCTTCGATTTCTCGTGTGGGTTGTGTTTTCGCCGGCATGATGCCTCCCTCAGGAGCTAAAGTCCCCGAATGCCTGCATATGCCATGATTTTGGCGGCTCCACTGAGGAAATCTTTACTTGCCGTTGCCGTAGCCACTCCATTGTAAAGCAGGTATGTTCTCTCGATGGTTACCTGCCACCATGAGCTTACGCCTTACACAGCGTGGGCACGCAAAGTTTTCGGACACGCTGTGCGAGATGGTGTGTTTTATTGGTATTATTTCCCTTCACGTCGTTTATTATTTGTTATGCCTGCGCAAAGGTTCGGTGGATCCTGGCGTTGACGGCGAAGTCTACCGCGAGCTTGCGAATGCCTACCTCTCTTCTCAAACGATCCTTGGGGAGAAATGCACCGTTCTCTTCTGGACACCATGGTATGTGTTCATCGCGTTGGTAGGAGGACACCAAACGGGAGTTTTCTTTCTGCAGCTCGCTGCATTTGCAGGAACCTTACTTGCTCTACGCAGCGCGGCAGAACGCCTGCAGTTGTCGATGGTATGGCGCATGGCTGTTGTCATGGCATACGGTCTGTACTGGCCGACATTCGACTATGTGATTTTTTATCAATATGAAAATTTCTTAGCATGGGGTGTCGCCACTGTCGTTTGCTTGCTTGGCGTCAATCGAGACATCCTCTATCGGAGCGCCGGGCGCTGGCTCGCGATTGGTGTTGTTG
>JANZZJ010000253.1 GCA_026419455.1 Candidatus Sumerlaeaceae bacterium
CGCCTGTAGACGTCATACAGTTTTTAAGAGCAGGTCGTGATCACGGGTAAATAAAATACTTCCGTAAAGTCACCGCCGCAAAAACGGCGCGAGCGTTACCCTTTCACCACTTACACGCCCGTGCTGGGCATGACAACCTTGGCAGAAAGATTGCCACAGCTTACGGTCCATTGAGACGATTGCAACTTAAGTAGCACGAAAAGAGGTAGCCAGCCAAAACTAATATAAGCTCCATCCTTCTACGGTAGCTCCTGGCCCAATGGTCACGTCTGAAGAGTTATACGGCGTCTTGCTAGCAACGTTCTCTAGGTCGTTGGCATTGTTGTCAGTATCTTGATATGGTCCGAAGTTGTTCCCCGGCCTCTTCCGGCGGACGGAAACCGTTGAGCTACCCGCTGAGCCGGTAAAAGCGGTGCCCTCGTGCAGGTTATTCGGGTTTGTTGCGCCGCCGAGGAAAGAAATTCCGTCAACTTTATTCCCACTGGAATCCATAATGGCCAAGGATCGGCCTGTAGAGTCGCTCATACCACCAAAAAGACCATTTGTGTTGGTGTCGGAGAAGTCAGCGGTCTTTCCTTCGCAAGTTCCGCCATAGGCTTGTGATGCAATGAGGAAGTGGCCATATGCTGGAACGGTTCCAGTGAGATTAAGAACTTTATCCGTTGTGTCACCACCGCCCCGAGTTCGCAATTGCCAGCTGGTAAGAGAAATCGGAACGCTCGAGTGATTCGCCAGTACTATGAATTCCTTCGCCGCCGCCCCGTCGCTTCCGCGTGTAGAGAGCATGACAATTTTCAGTGATCCCGTGCTGGCGTTCTGAACGGCTACAGGAGTTGAGCTCTGTGCTGGGAGAATGGGGTCAATGTCATCGCCGCCGCTTGCAGCGTGGGTGATTCCGTTGGCTGCTAGCGTTATCTGAAATTGGGTGCCGTGGGGTGCTGCTGCGCTGAGATCCGCGGCAAATAACAGACGTGTCGGTGTTCCAGTTATTCTTAAGCTTCCAAGTCCAAAGCTGATGGTGCTGCTAACGGGCGCCGAGTCGAGCAGCACATCGCCAGCGGAAACACTTTGACTATTATCACCATCGAGATAAAGTTTTGCCGCCACAAAGCCCGAGTCAGGACATGTCCCAGATTTCGCGAACACAATCTGGTCCACATCCCACTCAAAAGGAGCCGCCGTGAGACTTATTGCGAGCAGGGCAACGTCAGTGCTCCCGCCCCCAACTGTTGGGGGAGCGACACTTGTGACAGTTACACTGAGGCTGTCGCCGTTGTTAACGCCTCCTGTAACCGTTGCAAGACTGCTGCTGAACGTTCCATACGAAGGGTTGCTATCGTTGCCCCCAGTTGTGGAACTCTGCAGAGTATTACCCACAACGCTTAAGCCAATAGTGTTTCCATTGACCAATGTGCCTGGAAACGAGGCAACAAGCAGAAGATTCGTGCCTATCGTGGTGATTCGCAGAGGGGTTGCTAAAGTCAATGTAATGTTTGAGCTAGCTGGAACAGCTGAGGCAAGAAGCTCATCGCCAGTATCGATAACGTTATTGCTATTGGCATCACGGTAGAGCTCGACAGAAGCCAATTTATTGGAACCCATGGTTCCGTCGATAGCAACGCCCACGCTCGCCAAATCCCACTCATTGGAGCCAGCGGAACATTGAATCCGTATGAAGGGAATATTGGCTTGTCCCGGCGCGATGTATGTGGGGGCCAGGTTGCTAAATGTCACGTTAAGCACATCGCCGTTGGTCACTCCACCGGTCACGGTTGCGACCGAGCTCGCGAAAGCTGAAAACGTCGGATTAATGTCATTGCCGCCTGTAGCTGAGTGAATCAGAGAGTTACTGTCGACCTGCAGTTGGAGCGTCTGGCCATTACCTGCTGAGGAAGAAAGTGTGACCGCAATTAGGAAGGGGGCTGGAGTGGTGGTCACCCGCGATGGGGTGCCGCAATTAAGGGTTAATGCTGCCCCAGAAAACACGCCACTTGCTAAAAGTGTATCGCTGGCCGAGACCGCCCCGTTCTGATCCAAATCCCGGTAAAGACGGACCTGAGAAATATTTCCTGAGGGCAGTGTTCCAATATTCCGCACAGTGACACTCGCCAGATCCCATTCATTGGAGCCTGCAGTGAGTGTGAATGAGACGACAGGATAATTGACCGCACCTGCAGGAACTGTGGATGTGGCCCGATTCATGAAAGAGACGCTAACTGCATCGCCGTTGCTAATGGGCGCCCAAATGAGATTGGCAAATTCCGGACGGTCAATAAATGGGTTTCTGTTATGCTGATAAAGAGAATAAATTTTATCATTTCTGGCACGTTCATTTGCGTCGGGGGGATCTTGGTTATGCCATTGCAGTAGTTTGGAAAGCACCCCCATCTGGCCATATGCCGGAGAGGCTGTATCCATAAGCTTGAGGTCTGACTCACCGCCCGTGCCATCGTACCGCACATCCATGTAGAACAGAGCGCGGGCAACATCACCTTTTTGTGCATCGCGAGGTTCAAACTTGGTGGAGGTCCAGTAATTACCGTAGCCGGAACCGGTGTGGTTGGGGTAAACAACGTCGAAAACACTGTTGCCCCGGCTGCTATTCAGCGAAACGTCCTCGGCAAACAGATGGTGCAAATCACTTTTCTTTGGGGAGACGTCCGCACCCAAGGATTGTGGCCATAAATGTTCTCTATTCCAGGATGAGCCAAAAGAGGATTTTCCTACAGATGTTCCTTTGTAGTGTAACAGTACATTATTTGTGTTATTGGGGTCTTCGTCCACCACCTTCAAGGCTGCCTCTGTTGCAGTATAGGAGACGACGGTGTGGTTCTTTATGATATTGTGAAGAGCGTTTTTGAGGGCTGGCCCCGATAGCCCCTCTGCTGTCGAGTAATAACCCGGTGGCGGGTCCGCCACTGCAATAACAGCGGAGTAAAAAAGCAAAAATCTGACTATATGCTGGCCGGTGCAACGACATCCTAGACTCATGTGCATCAATCCTATCAAAAATTGAAGATAATCCTTACATGCGCATTGTGAAAATGTGCATCTGGCGCGACTTTTTAACTCAAAAAACTAACCCGCAGTCCGAGAAAGACTGCGGGCTCTTCTATACGGACGCGGACGCTTAACTTCTTTGCATTTCGATTTCTTATTCCAGCATCAACCGCGATAGCGAGACCGGCAGATTCATAGAGGAGTTGGCCGGCGTCTTGCTCGAGACGTTCTGCAAATCGTTCGCATTATTTTCCGTGTCGATGTAATAGAGTTCACCCGCCAATGTTTT
This sequence comes from Candidatus Sumerlaeaceae bacterium, assembly GCA_026419455.1. Taxonomy (GTDB): domain Bacteria; phylum Sumerlaeota; class Sumerlaeia; order Sumerlaeales; family Sumerlaeaceae; genus DRVG01. Next base: position 3,290 of record JANZZJ010000253.1, read on the forward strand.
ACGTGCGAACGACACTGTGCTACTGCCGCCCACACCTACGAAAGCACTTCCATCGCGGTAGTAATTCGTGTCGTACGTTGCGCCCCCCTGGAACGAGAATCCATCAATCTTGTTCGCGGCGGCCCCGCTGCCGTCGAAAAGCGCAATGGACCGCCCCGTTGTGTCCGCCATGCCACCAAATAAACCGTTTGAATTGGAGTCTGACATGTCTGGCGTCTTGCCTTCGCAAGTAGTTCCGTACGCGTTAGAGGCAAGGAGGAAATAGCTTTTCGCTGGGATGGTCCCGGATAACGTAATTGGCGTGCCATCTCCCATGCTACTTCCTGCTCGAGTGCGTAACTGCCAACCCGTGATATTTACAGAGCTGGAGCTATGGTTGGCAAGAACTATAAATTCCTTGGCAGCGGCGTTGTCACTGCCGCGGGTTGAAACCATTGCAATTTTTACCGGCGGCAGCGCCGGATTAATAATAGCGAGTAAACTGCTCGACTGGTCGCTAAAGGTTGGATTAACATCGTTTCCACCGCTACTGGAATACGTGATTCCGTTGGCATTGACTTTGATTCCTAACATTCGGCCGCTTGGCGAGCTAATCGCTAGATCGGCAGCGATGAGCAAGGCAATGGGCGAGTCCGTAACACGCACGCTCCCACCAACTTGGAAAGTAGCAGCTCCACCGCTTAGTACACGGCTGTCGATAAGTGAGTCTTCCGCATCGACTTGGTCATTTGTGTTTTCGTCAACGTACAAGGACACGTTTGTCACCGCTGCATCGCTGGCATTGCCCAGTCGCGAAACGGATATTGTTCCAACATCCCATTCATTCCCACTAGCGGTGAGTATCAATTTAAGCAGTGCCACACTCGTTGCGCCCAACGGGGCCGTTGTGGGAGCTAGGCTGGTGCTTGAGACGCTGACTGTATCACCGTCCGAGACCCCACCAGCGGCTGTAGCAAGGGAGCTACTGAAATTAGAAACCGATGGGTTAACATCTACCCCACCACTAACCGAACTCACAAAACTGTTGCCATTTACCTGAATACCAAAAGTTTGGCCATTTGTCAGCACATTAGAAAAATCCACCGTCACGAGGAAATGGGCTCCAGTCGCGGTAATGCGATAGGGTTGCGATAAGGTGAAAGTGGATGTGCTTCCGGCCAACGTTCTCGAATCTAATAACGTGTCACCGGCGTCGGCAATGCCGTCGTTGTCAGCATCGAGGTAAAGCTTCACTGCATTTACTTTCGAGTCAGCAAGTGACCCTAATTTTGACACGGCAAAACTCGACAGATCCCACTCGTTAGTATTGGCTGCAAGGTGGACACTTACGAACGGCACATTTGTGCTACCAGGCGCGAATGTTGATGGGGCGCGATTTGTGAAAGATACACTGACAGTGTCACCATCGCTCACGCCTCCACTCACCGTCGCTGCATTTGAGGCGAAAGCACTAAATGTTGGATCCGGATCGTTGCCACCACTAGAGGCGTGAATCAGACTATTAGCATTAATCTGAATCTGGAGAGTCTGGCCGGTTGGAGCGGTGCTCACCAAATCAGCTGTCACAAGGAAATGAACAGTGGCTGTAGTGACCCGTGACGGATCTGCGCATGTTAGTGTCGCTAAACCTCCGCTAAAGGTTGTGTTTGCCAGCAAAATGTCGCCCGCCGTTACCGAGCCACTTTGGTCCATGTCCCGGTACAACCGCACAGCTGAAATGTAACTGTCTCCGAGACTGCCCGTGTTCGTGAGCCCTAAGGAACCAAGATCCCATTCCCCACTATTCGCGGCAAGCGCAATTGTCAGCATAGGATAATTTGCGGTGCCGGCGCTGACCGTTGCACCAGCTCGGTTAACAAAGTTCACAGATACCGTGTCATTATCTGTGACCGGCCCCCAGATTAAATAAACATATTCGGGGTGATCAATGAACGGATTGCGATTTTGCTGGAACAGCGCATAAACCTGATCGTTGCGAAGCTGCTCACGTGCATCGGGAGGATCGAGCTGATGCCACTGGAGTAGTGTGGACAAAACTCCCATCTCGCCGTAAGAGGGTGTTACAGTATTCTTGAGAACAAGATCGGGCTCGCCGCTTGTGCCGTTATAGCGCACATCCATGTAAAAAAGTGCCCGTGCCACATCGCCCTTCTGGGGATCGCGCACCTCAAAGCGCGTGCCTGTCCAATAGTTGCCGTAAGCCGAGTTTGTGTGGTAGGGATAGACATTATCAAACACGCTATTGCCGCGACTGCTGTTTATGATCACATCCTCAGCAAAGATATGGTGCAAATCAGTGTTAGGCGGCAAAACATCCGCGCCCAGAGATTGAGGCCACAGATGTTCTCTGTTCCAGCTTGTGCCGAAGCTAGCCTTGGAAACAGATGTCCCCTTGTAATGCAAAAGGACGTTGTTCGAGTTGTTTGGATCCTCATCAAGGATTTTCAGCGCAGCGCGCGTGTCCGTCGTCGTGTTACTCGTGTACGGTAAAACTGTGTGATTCTTAATGATGTTGTGAAGCGCTTGACGAAGGGCATTGCCAGACAGGCCGTTGGCCCCATCATAATAACCTGTCGGCGGCGCAGCTTGGATGTGCAAAACGGCGAAGGCCGCGACAGATAACGCCAGCCACCACGTCTTAGAAAAGGTTTTTAAAGTCATTGTTATGCCTCACGTCAAATTTCTAGAGTTCTCATGCGAGCAAAAGATCTACATTCAGTACGACCACTTCTTCCACCTTGCAATCCCTTTGAGAGATATTCAGTATCAAATTTGTGCAAGGGCCTGCGAAAGATCCTCGATTAAATCCTGCGAATCCTCAATTCCAACTGACAGCCGAACGAGTTCATCCAAAATCCCAAGGCGTTTTCGTTCCTCAGCGGGATAGTCGTAGTAAGAAATCGTCATCGGATGGGTAACGAGGGCTTCAACCCCGCCAAATGACGGCCCGATCTTGAAAAGGCGTAACGCGGAGAGGAACTTCAGTGTTCGCTCAAGGTCGGCATTGAGCTCGAAGGTCACCACTCCACCGCACCCCCGCATATACCTCAGAGCTCTTTTGTGATCATGGTGGGAGGGCAGGCCCGGGTAGTACACACGTCTGACGCGTGGGTGGCGTTCCAGGTACTGAGCGACGAGAAAACCGTTTGTGTTATGCCGCTCCATGCGTAGGGCCAATGTTTTTAGTCCTCGCAGGAGAAGGTAACTTGTCATTGGGTCCATAACTCCCCCCGTAGTGTTGCGATAATCCCGGATCTTTTCGATGAGCTCTTTTCTGCCGAGGGCCGCACCACCGAGCAAATCGTTGTGTCCTCCCAGATATTTCGTGGCACTATGGACGACAACGTCTGCCCCTTGAGAAAGTGGCTGCTGATTCACAGGTGTAGCAAATGTGGCATCGACCACAAGAACGAAACCATACCGCTCCTTAAACTCGCGCAGGATATCCATATCCGCAATGTTCAAGTACGGGTTGGTGGGCGATTCGCTGAGAACAACCTTCGCCGGATTTCGCCGCAACACATTCTCCATCTCTTCGTAGTCGCCCATTTTAACCACTGTGGTGCGGATACCGAAACGCGGCAGCACTTTCTCACAAAACATCAGAGTTTTCTTGTAAGCGTCGTCCGTCAGGACAAGGTGGTCTCCGTCCTGCAGGAGACCTAATAAAGTGCAGCTCACCGCTGTCATTCCTGAGTCGAAAACCTCAGCATCTTCTGCTCCCTCCAGCTCGCGCAGCTTTTTGATAACCACAGCAGTAGTCGGGTTGCCGTAGCGGCCGTACTCAAAGCGATCAACCTTGCCCGAAACGTAGTCCAGCACCTCGTCCATGTTGGTAAACGTAAACGACGAGGTCATAACAATAGGAGTGGTAATCGAATCCATGTACTGACGTTCTGGTTCCCCAGCGTGGACAGCTCGTGTAGAAATACCAAATCCCATCTGGAATTCTCCAGTTAAGAAGTCGAGATTACTCACTTCTTCTAACGCACGCCGCAATCAATCATTCAGAAACCGTTTTCAGAGATGCTTCCTTGTGCCCACCCCTATCGAATAGAAAAAGGACTTGCAGCAAAGGCTGGCACTCAGCCACGATGGTAAGCGCTTGAGTGAGAGGTTAAGAAATGCTTTCGCGAACTGAGAACAGCTGGCTTGCGCTGTTGCGGTGATTAAGGCTGATTAGAACGGTCTAAACCCCGCATAACATTTACCGAGGTGCTAGTAATTATGCCCACGAAAAGCAATCCTGTCGGTTATCTGTGCCTTGTGCTCCATGCGCATCTCCCGTTCGTGCGCCATCCGGAGTTTGAAGACCCACTTGAAGAAGACTGGCTCCACGAAGCCATTACCGAAACCTACATCCCCATTCTTAGCTATATGGAAGACTTCCTACGCGATGGCGTGGATTTTCGTCTCACTATGAGCATTACCCCGCCGCTGGCGGCCATGCTTGGCGATAAGCTCCTTCAGGACCGCTACATCCGCCACCTCGAAAAGCTCATCGAGCTGGCCGAAAAGGAGTGCACCCGTACCCGCTTCCAACCCGAATTTCATGCACTTGCGCAAATGTATCTGAGGAAGTTCCGCCATTGCCACACGGTCTTTGCTGAAAAATATCGCGGTAATATCCTCGAAGGTTTCCGGCAAGTACAAGAAACCGGTAAGCTGGAGATTATTACCTGTGGCGCCACGCATGGATTTTTGCCGCTTCTCAATGTAAATGACGCCGCCGTTAAGGCTCAAGTCGTGGTCGGTCGGCAGGCTTACGAACATGCATTTGGCCGATCGCCGCGCGGCATTTGGAATGGCGAATGTGGCTACTATCCAGGGCTCGATGAACATCTCGCGGCTAATGGTATTCGCTTTTTCTTTGTGGATGCGCATGGAATCCTCCATGCCAGCAAGCGCCCTCGCTATGGCGTGTACGCTCCCCTTTATTGCCCCTCTGGGGTAGCTGCATTCGGACGGGATCCAGAGTCGTCCAAATCCGTTTGGAGCGCAGAAGAAGGCTATCCTGGCGATTACAACTATCGCGAGTTCTACCGCGATATCGGATTCGACCTGGATTACGAGTACATCCGGCCCTATATCCACGAGAGCGGGCTTCGCATCAATACGGGCATCAAGTATTACCGGATTACGGGTAAAACACCCCACAAAGAGCCCTATAATTACGAGCGCGCACTCGACGTCGCCGCCACCCACGCCGGCAATTTTATGTTTAACCGCCAAAAGCAAGTGGAATACCTACGCAGCCTCATGGACCGGCCCCCGATTGTCGTTTCTCCTTATGACGCTGAGCTTTTTGGCCATTGGTGGTACGAGGGGCCGGACTTCCTTAACTTCCTCATTCGTAAGCTTCACTACGATCAGGATACTCTTGCGATGATTACCCCCAGCGAGTATCTTGAACTGCACCCACGCAATCAAGTTGCAGTGCCCTCCCTATCGAGTTGGGGACATAAAGGATACTGCGAGGTGTGTCTGGAAGGAAGCAACGACCGGATTTACCGCCATCTCCATAAAGCTGCTGACCGCATGGTGGAATTGGCCAATCTATATCGTCAGACCACGGATCGGCTGGTTGAGCGTGCATTGAATCAAGCTGCCCGCGAACTACTCCTGGCCCAGTCGAGCGACTGGGCTTTCATCATGAAAACCCGTACGATGGTCGACTACGCAGTCCAGCGAACTAAGCAACATGTTCTCGCTTTCACGGACTTGTACGAAATGGTGAAAGCCAATCGTATTGATGAGCGTTACCTCAGTGAACTGGAAGGGCGTAATAACATCTTTCCATTCATAGATTTTCGCATTTACGCCACCCAGTGAGTAGCGCCGCAGCTAGAGTCCGTTAGATTTCCTTGTACATACGTTGGCCACCAGACAACGAGGAGGTCCCCTTCGGGGCCATGGTGGTCCTTTACGCTTCGGTCGGCGTCGTCTATCTCATTGTCGTCCTTGCGTGGCGCGAAACTTTAGCACATCGAACACCTGGATAAGTGGGTTGGTCGCTTTCTTGGCTAGCTCAGGATTCTGGGCATAGTTGAGTTTCTCGTCAACCTCCGCAAAAGGATCAGCGTAGTTTTTTTTCGCAGCGCTGGCCACAAACTCTTCTACGGACATCATCATGAGTTCTGCCAGACGCGAGTTTGCTTCGTTCAGAAAATCCAGTTGTTGGCGGGCTTCCTCCGAAAGGTCCTTGCGTTCACTCATCTTACTCACAGCCGAGGCCAGGTCTAAAATTTCGATGTAAATTTTGTTATGCTCAGGGAGGGATTTCTGCGCCTCAATCTCGTCGGCGATAACTTGTCGAGCACGTTTCGTGACAGACCTATGCGCAGCGATAAGGTCGTCCACGGTTTTCGGGGTCGTCGTATGCCATATCCAGAAACCGGCAGCAATGGCTCCTACAATGACCACGAAAATTGCTACAAGAAATATTACTCGTCCCAGCGACCCTTGCGAGGGCTGCTCTTCGTGCGTCGTTCGGAGCGAGAACGACTCTTGGGCGTATTCCCGTTCGCGAACTTTGGCAAAGACTGCTCCGCAAAAGTCACAGACCTCATTGTTTTTAGAAGCTTGTCCGCACTTTGGACAGCGTGTTGTATCGTATCTTTCAATCTGCCCCTGTTCTTCCATCACTGCAGTGGCCCTCTTAATTTCGGGTAAAGATAGCTCGACTGGTTGTCACAATTTCTCGACTCGTTGCCAAACTTTGGCAGCCACGACTCTTGCGTTTTCAAGTTCTTCGTAAAGTTTATCATCGGCAAGCCGCCTGTTCCGAACAAGCCATCTTCCGCCTACCATTACGGAGTGAATATGCGCAGGAGATAACCCGAAAAACCAGTGGCCGGCCAAGTTGTCCTCCGTCAGAGGAGTGGCTTGCGGATATTCTACTAAAACAAGGTCGGCAGGTGAGCCCTCCATAAGGCGGCCCAGCGGCACACCCAGTGATTCAGTTGCTAGCTGAGCTGCCCCCGCCAACCACCGGAGCGGAGCATCGAAAGGCAATTCCGCTCGAGCATCTCTTGCCTTAAAAAACGCCACCTTCGACTCGGTTATCAAATCCGCATCTATACCGTCTGTGCCCAAGGCAAGCCGCCCTCGTGCCAGTTCTTCGATGCAAGTATACCCAACGCTGTTATTCATATTGGACCGCGGGTTGTGGACTATCCAGCAACCAGCATCGTAGGCCTTATGGATTTCTTCTTGTGTCAGGTGCGTACAATGAACAAGTATCGTCCCGGGGCGCAATATACCGTTCTCGGCGAGTCGTCCCAGAGCGCGACGGCCGCAGCGCTTTAAAGCATCGTCATTATCAGACTCAGCTTCCGCACAATGAATGTGAACCCCGACTTGTGTCGCTGCCGAAAGTTCTGCAAGTTGGTTCAAGGTACCATCGCTAAGCGTGAAAGATGCATGCGCTCCCACCATGCCGCCATACCAACCAGCCTTCTGCCCTCGCATGAGGAAATCAGCGTTTTCCTCAATTCCTTTTTTCGCACCTTCTAATCCATGGCGATCCGTTACTT
>JANZZJ010000272.1 GCA_026419455.1 Candidatus Sumerlaeaceae bacterium
GGTTTTTCTCGTTACGAAAAGCGACCGTAGGGACCCCGCCGGAATCACAGAATTGCTCGAACGCTCGCTTCGACGGATGAAAACTGACTACATCGATCTCTATTTTCTCCACGCTGTTCGCTCCCCCTCGGAGCTCAGTGACGAGGTCAAAGCATGGGCGGAAAAAGCCAAGGCGGAAAAAAAGATCCGATTCTTTGGCTTCAGCACACACCAAAATATGGAAGAGCTCCTCGAGTATGCGGCAAAGCTTGGCTGGATCGACGGCATCATGCTGAAGTACGACTACCGTCTGATGCACACCGACCGAATGCGCAAAGCCATTGAGGCCTGCGCCAAGGCAGGCATCGGCATCACCGCGATGAAAACGCAGGGCGGCGGTCCCGTTCGCACTGATACGGAAGAGGAGCTCAAGCTAGCTGGGCACTTCCTTTCCAAGGGTTTCACACCCGCTCAGGCCAAACTGAAAGCCGTGTGGCAGGACGAGCGCATCGCTGCCATCTGTTCGCAAATGCCCAATCTCACCATACTAAAGGAAAACGTCCAAGCCGCTTTCGACGGGCAGCAGTTGGCGGAAGCTGATTGGCAAGTACTCGAACACTACAGTCGGGCCACAGCCCAGACCTACTGCAGGGGCTGCGCCCACCTGTGCGAATCGGCGGCGGGTTGTGAGGGTTTGCCCGTGGCAGACGTAATGCGCTACATGATGTACCGCGTGAGTTACGGGGATGTGGCACTGGCCCGGGAAAAGTTCCAGCAACTTCCTGCGCCTGTACGCGAGACACTTGCGCGCTGCTCCTTTGAGGAAGCAGAACGCGTGTGCCCCCAGCGCTTACCAATAGCAAGAATTATCGGCGAGGCACTTCGCCATCTCGCTTAACTTTTTTCTCGTTAGGTTAGGGGACGGGCCAGCACGTCCTCCGCCGCAAGGGACGTGCCACGCTACACTCGGTTACACATTACCAAACTTCGACGTTGCTCAGGGAGCAGTACTTCAACGGTTAACAGAGGACGCATCAACGTAAATGCCAATATATAGCCAGCAAGTTGTTTTAATATTTTCTAATTAAATTGTTTAAACGTCACCAATTTAACGCGTCCTGGCTTTACTATGCAGTCATTCTAGAAACCGTCTGCACGGATTGGCCCTACTACCGTACGAGTATGGTTACTGCCTCGCCAATGTGGCAAGCGCTAGAGTTTAAGCATGTTTTCCGGATGCCGCGATTCATTCTCAGCCGTTACGCGGATTGCGCGCAATCCGCTGACGGGGCACTCGTGCTCGCAGATGCCACAGCCGATGCACAGCTTGGGATCTACAACGGGCTTTTGTAGCCGCACAAGCAGCACCGCTATCCCCGTTGGAAACGCATCACGCGACACCGGACGATCAACGGTGATCGTGTCGGAAGTGTTCGCCAAAATACGCATCCGCGCCGTCCCACTGCCGCCTGGCGAAACGAAGTAGTCGCCGGTGGCATAAGCCCGAGGTGGCAGCTTGGTTCCCCCAATTTTCAGGGTTTTCCCGTCAACTTCCGCCACACTAAGCGTCCCGCCCCGGATGGGGCGAAATTCTTCGCGCACGTATATTGCCTTGGGTGTGGTGGGACAATTCTCTTCGCACACGATGCACGGAGTATCCATAGACCACGGCAAACAACGGCCATGATCCACAAAAGCTGTGCCGATCCGCACAGGTCCGCGATCCGCAAATCGCCCAACCCCACGTTTCTCTTCAATTGTAAGGGGGCGTATTGCCGCTGTGGGGCAAACATGACCACAGGCCACGCAATTCACCTGGCAACCACTCGTGCCAATGCGGAAATTGAGCACAGGAGTCCAGAGCGCCTCAACCCCAGCATCAAGCCCTGCTGGCATAAGAACATTCGTGGGGCATACCCGCATGCATTGGCCACATTTAATGCAACGCGCGAGAAATTCATCCTCAGCCAGACTGCCTGGTGGACGCACCAAATGAGCTTTTCGGTTTTGCGCGAGGGTCCCCTCAAGCCGTAGAAATGGGACAGCCACGACGCTCGCCCCGAGCGACGCCAGCACGCCGCGGCGCGTGAGATCCGGCGGCAATTTTACCTCACCCGCGTCGGATTCTTGAATCCTATACGTGAGGAACTTCTTCCTGCACATGTCATCAAGGCAGTTGAAGCACATGAGACATTCGCTGACGCGGATCTTTTCGCCTGGATCGCATGCCCCCTCGCACGCCGTTTCGCAAAGCGTACACGAGGTGCACCGTGGCGCAGTCATGGCGATTCGCCACAACGAAAACCGTGCAAAAAGCCCAAGTAACGCCCCTAACGGACAGACAAAGCGGCAATAGAATCGGGGCACCCAAAAGTTGGCAAGGAGCGTCGCCACAAACAACACACCTATGAGCCATGCCCCAGAATAGTAGCGCTGCGCGCTAGAAAGAGGCTTACCAGTAAGATACTCAGCTGCTGGTAGTACCGCCAAGTTGATGGAGCGGTGAACAAACGGAATAGGGTCCAGCAAACCTATTTGAAGAGCTGGCTTTCCCTCAAAAGAGAAAATTGCCATCCCGAGAAAACAAATTAAAATAAAATACTTAATCACTTGTGCTCGGCGATAGCGATTCGCATCCACACGTGCCTGCAGCCGCCGCCCTAACTGACCTAGCCAGCCAAAGAACTGATGAAGTGTGCCGAACGGGCACACCCAACCGCAAAAAATCCGGCCAAAGAGCAGTGTGACAATAATGGTTGTCAATGACCATGCCAGGCCGGCATATACGGTTTTCGTCGTGAAAAGAGTTGCCACCGCGACCAGCGGATCAAGATCAAGTAGCAGCCCCACCGGCCAGCCGCGTAGCTGCCACCACTCTTCACCCACCGTCATGACGACGCAAAACCAAATCAGAAGAAACAGGAAGAATACCTGTGAAATCCGACGAACGATGACAATTCTCATGATGCACCAAGCTCCAGTTCGTGGAAATTGAGCGTACGGTAGTTTGTGGTTCCCACCCCAGCCTGTTCAGCCAGTGCTAAATACGGCAGATCAGCTACAGTTAGCCCCAGTAACGCTGCTCCGTAAGTGTCGGCCGCCACTTGGTCGGTGCTCACTATGAGCGTCCGACGTGCTTCAAGATCGGATAAGGACCCCCCGGTGGGGCCGTTGCGCATCATCACTGTTATTCCGTCGAGCACAACAAATGTGGGACGTACCATTCGGGCAAGCTCGCACACAATAGTGTTGATGTCCTGATGAAATACGTTACGTCTTCCCCCAAGCAATCCGTACCAGTTTTTCATGGTCATTGAAGCGCCGCTGCGGTTATGGTGTTTCACGGGGGCAACGCCGATCACCTTAGTAGCGCGTGACAGCGGCTCGTAGAACAGCGGCCATCTGCGAATGAGCTCGCCCCCCTCAAGGCTAAAGTTCCGGAAGGCACTTTGCCGGGGGAGTATGACTTTCGCACCTGCAGCTTCTGCTGCTGCTCCTATGCCGGAGAGACGAAAACAGCTTTCGGCCGCGTTGATCGGATTGTCGGCGACGATGACCTCGGCAGCGCCTGCTTTGTAACAAAGTGTGACGAGCGCCCTAACCAAATCTGGATGTGTCGTAGCCCCGAGTTCTGCCGGTGTAGCAAAAGCAGCATTGACCTTGAGCAGTACGCGATCGCCTCTGCCAATAAATTTTGTAACACCGCCTAACGCATCTAGTGCAGCTTCGACCGCTTTGGGCCGATTGTCCACTTGCTTCACAGCAACGAGCGCTGGCACAGACTCCCGTCCATCCCAACGGGGTAGGGTCGTCAGCTCAGTGGTTGACTTGCCATAGGTTTGCGGACCAACGGCGTCACGCAGATAACCATAGATTGCTGCCGTTCCTATGCCGCACGTAGCCGCTTGAAGAACACGCACAAGAAACCGGCGCCGTTGCGAATTCACCCCTTGTTTTGAGTGATTGTTGCGCTCGCTCATGTTGAAGTACCCGACATTGACAGCTTATTGCCCTTTTCTAAAATCAAAACAGCCTCTTGTACAAAATGTGCACAGACATCAAAGCAACTTTCGTTTATCTAAACTCGATGTATTGCACTTCGGTCATGAACCGCCGGTGAGGGTTGTTGGTGGTGACGTGCAGCACGTACTCGCCCGCCGGAATTTCAGCTCGTACGGGGTAGTCCACCAACCCGCTGCCGGTCCGCTCCAGCTCGATATTGACGCTAGCAATGGGCTTCTTGTGCGCAGTATCAGTGGTAGTGAAAATGCGCAGTCCGACTTGTGGTAAATCCTGCTGTTCAAACGGATTGGTGCCACGTGCGTTGACCACGATCTCTTTGGTAGGACGCAGTAGCGTAAATGTAGTGACTCCCCTGAAATAATCCTTGGCGGCAATTCCGTCGCGAGTAAGGAAGCAGGCGGTATCGCTTGGGGGGGAGTAGAGCTCATATCCATAAATGCGCCTTGCCTCACGGCGTATACCGCGAAACCGAAATTCGCTGGGTGATACAAAGAGAATCTTCGGATCGGTGGTGGGGCGGTCAAAATATGTCAGATTCGCACCAAAGCTCTTGAGGGGAGAAAATTTCGTCAGCTGGTTGTTCCACTCCTTTAACGCGTCCCGTGAGCGGTGCGAGCCACCAAAAGTTGCAAGCTGGGCTGGGAGAATGAGAAGGTCAAACTGCGCGGCTTCTTCAGGGTGACGTAAAAGGCGCGTCACGCTCGCTTGAGTGACTTTAGCATTGTCCGCCCGTGGGCCACTAGGGATGAACCAATGTAATTCCGCGGCCGCCAATACCTTCTTGCCCAGCATTGATTCGCCTTGGAGTTCCTTGGCGGCAAGGACGCGAGAATCCGTCGTTGTCAGTCGCTCATGTACTGCAGGCCACAAACGGACAGCCGGTAACATAGAAAGAAAGATCACCACTCCAGTAACAACTTCCTGCCCCATTTTTCCAAAACGGGCGCTCGAGCGTCGCAATGCGTCACAACCGACCGCGGCGCTAATTGCCCAGCAAAGCTGCGCAATCATCAAATTGCGCGTATAAAACTCGCCTTGATAGGACGATACTTGCCACGCGTTGAGAAACGCCGGGATAAAAATAAGTGCAGCGGCCCCTGGCCGGCGTCGCATTTGAGTTAGGCCCCAAAGAGCGAGCAGCACATAGACAAAACTAAAAAAGTTCCACGAAAATGCGCACAATTCGCCGCCAATAGCATACACTTCCCGGGCCTCTGCGCCAGCCAGCAGGACGACCATCACTTGACGGAGAAATCGCCAAAACCCTAAGGGTTGCTGGTTCGCGGTGTAATAAGCCATCTCCGTTGTCAGCGAATGCACAAACCGAGGGGGATCAAAGAGAGCTGGAAGCATGAGTAACGCCAGCACAAAAACCGTTGTGCCCACTACTGCCCAGAAAATACCCCAATTATTGCGTCCTTTGTAACGCGCAAGTGTTGCCAGATGCGCTATGACTGGCACACTAACCATGGGCAGAAATATGAGTTTTGCGGCAACGGAGACAGCCGCCGCAATCGCCGACCAAAACAGTGCCTGACGTGTTGCACAAGGCCTGACAACGTAAAAAACGCCAGCCCACAGACTTAGCGCGGCAAACATGGAGGCTAGTGCTCCGACGGTGACTATGCTCGTTTGCTCGAAATTCATGAATGAGAAAGCGAGCATCGAGAGAGCCACAATTCCACCCCAACTGGACTCAAGCAGCTGGCAAGAACGCCAGACGGCGAAAGCAGTTATCAACCACATGATCACGCTGAGCAAGCGCGCCTGTTGGTGAAAGGCCGGCGACGTAACTGTCCAATACCACCCCGTGTCCCAATCGGTCTTCAGATCCCAGACAGTTCGAATATCACCATTTTGCACTGCTTTTAGAACCCCCAACATTCCCCATGCCGCGTGAACGTACGAGTTCACCGGACCATAGGCATAACGGGTAGGACGATAGACCCCATCACGTAAGATCCGAATAGCCGGGTTTACTATTTCCGGCTCATCCCATGGATAAACGTAAGGTAATCCCCACTGCGTTGCCGCCAGCCGATACCCTCCCCCTAAGCTGTCTCTTATACACATCT
>JANZZJ010000010.1 GCA_026419455.1 Candidatus Sumerlaeaceae bacterium
AGATGTGTATAAGAGACAGCTGTAACGGCCGCAGCCCCACCAGCTGAAAGTGGTTCCCCCCGTTGCCAAAGAGGAATCCGAGCAACGAAAGCCACAGCTGGGAGCATATCGGCCCATATCCCCCATAGCCACACAAGCCCAGCCACCCATGTTGTGGCTCGAAGTAGCCGTTTCACCTGTTGAATAGCATCTACCTGTGAGAGCGTCGCTGGACGGCAGCCATCATCGCCAACGGTTCCCCGAGCCCCCGAAAGCCCGAATGCTGGGACCAAGCGTTCGAGGGTATGCATCGCCGCGAACCACCTTAACCAACCGTAAAGCAACGCCAGAACGAGTGAACCTGCGGCGAGTGCAACAACACTAAGTAGCAAGCGTTTCAAGAGTTGCAGCGCGGAATAGTGAAAACCGGTAGTTGATAGCAAAGCGAGAATAACAACGGTGGCTACGACAATGGCCTTCAATGCCATCGCGCCCCCAGAAAAGGAGCGAGAAGATGGCTCGCGGCGCCACAGTTTTGGGATGAGCTGCCAATAGGCAGACAAGCGCAGAGCGACAACCAGCGACGCAGCCAATACGACAAGAAAAATCACCCTCTCGAGGGCTTCTCCCGTGCCGCGGGGAGCAACTTCTCGGGCTAGGACAAATACAAAGAGTGCTGCGGACAAAAACACTCCATACCCGAAAACGATGCGACGGACCTTCGCCAAGCGCGCGTTGGGCATTAGCGATTCAAGAAACTCGAGAGTACGGCACGTGACGAACGCAATGAATAGGACGCACGCCATGCGTGTCAGTGCGCTACCTAGCCCATCGGTGATGGAACTTCCCGATGTCGTCTCCAGAAGACGCAGCCCCACGAAACAAAGACATGCGACCCATGGAACGAAGCTACGAAGGATCACCCAAAGCCCTGCGCGCGCTGCGGGAACAAGCGGCAACGACGCATCTGGACTCCAACGCGCCACGATTGCCCGAGCTTCAAGTTGATTTCGTCGGCACCATAGTTCAGCCGCCGCAATCAACAAAAAAACAGCAAGGTAGAGCAGCCACGACTGCATAAAGTCTTTAGAAATGGTTGCAGTAAACGCCTTTGTGACGTCGCTACCGATGAGGAATTTAGCGCCTTCTGCCGCCCGTCCAATTTCGGAGAATGCGAGCGGGCGCATACTGCGAACCCATAGAATGTGCTCATCTAAGAATGCCGCAAACTCCTTCGTCTCTTTGATGAGCAGCGTGTAGGCTGTGGAAAGCTCCGTGAGACGGGAGAAAAGCTCGTCCAGGTCGGTGACGAGAGCATCTAGGAGTGATCGGCGCTGACTCATGACCATGGAAACAATTTGGGACATATCCTCGGAGGTCAGACGCGAGTCTTGAGAGAGTTGCTGCTTAATTCTGCGCTCGAGTGATGTCAATTCGGCACGTTTTTCGCGCCAGTCCATAAGCTCGGCCTGAATTTGAGCAATCTCAGAGACATACTGTTTAAGCTGACGCGAGAGCGCAGGTGGAGACGGCAGATCGTCGCGCTCTTTGCGCATGAGCTGACCAACAACGTCGGAACGTTCCAGCAGTTCGAGGCGCTTGCGCAGGGAATCGAAACGTGACTGGATATTTTCGCGCAACTGCTTTACTCGCTCTAGCTCCGACGTAACAGCAGCAAGCCGGGCGGGAACACCATTTTCCGAAGCCCGGCGCCTAGCAAGCAGCTCATTTTCTTCGGCGACGGCTTTAAGGACAGGGTGGGTACGGGCTGCTTCCCAACGCGCTCGTTGGGCCTGCGCTATAGCCTCTTGCGCTTCGCGCTGCCGAGCTTCTGCCGCAGCGGTTTGCAGGACACTAAGTTGCTTTTTGGTTAACTCAAATTGTTTGTGTGCTTCGTCGAGACGGAGCTCAAACGATTCACGGGATACGTCCAACGCCCGCAATTCCGCTTCGCAAGCAGCGATACGGCGTTGAGCGGCTAGCTTGAGAGCTTGAAGAGCGACGTCGCGGATGTTCTCCCACCCTCCCGAGGGTTCTGGGGGTAAAGCGATTTCTTCACCACGTTCAATTCGCTCAAGGAGTCGTTGTTGCTCGGCAATTTCCTTTGGTAATGCACTTCGCCGTGCCTCACGCGATTGGGCTTCCGCCTGCAGGAGCTCAATGGTCTTTTGGCGTTCTGCAAGCTCAGCTTCTTTTTGAGCTATCCACTGAGCAATGAGCGTAGAAGTCGCGGTTGTTGGAATTGGGTCAACGGAGGTGGCGGCCAGAGCCTCAAGGCGCACTTTGAGTTCCTCCGTTTGACTGGTGGCTGAGGCCACTAGTTTTTCAAACGTTGTGCGCTGGGTCTCAAATTCATCAGCGAGCGACAGCGCCTCCGCTGCTCTTGCGAGGGTAGCGGACGTCCATTCTTTAATAGGAGGTGGAAGCGTGGGGTGAGCAACTACGAGCGCTAGGCGTTCGTTGACGGCAGCGTGCTGCAAGGAGAGAGGGGCAGTAAGCTGGTGGGCTTTGGCTTGAGTTTGCTTGCTGGCGACGTTTTGTGGCTTAGCATGCCCGATAAGCGCAATCGCTATGAGGTAGACCATGATTGCCAGTGTTTTTGCCATATGTAGGGCCCTTTGAATTTTGCGACGATGTAGCAATCGGCAACTGTTCATGGCAACCACTCTCTCCCAACAGCCCGATTGAAATAAAATCATTTATGTTCCTGTGGTACGGAATCAGCGGCAACTATGAACAGCACGATTCGTGAACTGGGACGTTTGGTCAAGCGACAGCATCTGCTGTGGCGAATGCGGGTTGTGGAAACTGAGCATCTCAAATTCGCAAACGCGGCGCTCAATTGGAGGGAATTCTGGCAGGGAAGAACACGTCTGGCAAGTTTTCCGCGCCACATTCAGGTGGGAACTAACTGGACCTGCAATCTTAAGTGTGATTTCTGTCGGCTGACTCAGCCAGAGACCCAGCAAGCTCTGCGCACACTGGAGAAGGGGCAACTCGAGATCAGTGAGCGCGTGCTCGAAGAAGTGCTCGAATTGCTCCCATATCCTGAAATGATAACGCTTACGCCCCTCGGCGAACCGTTGCTTTACTCCAAGATAGGGAGAATTCTTGAGCGTCACCGTGAACTTGGATGTCGGAACCTCGCCATGACAACCAACGCGAACCTTATTGATGATGAGCGGGCAAGAATGATCGTGGAAGGAGGCGTGACGCATCTTTTTGTGAGCGTGGATGCAGTAAGTCCGCAATTGTACGCGACGATGCGAGTACGCGGCAGCATTGAAAAGGTTCGCGCCGCGTTGGAATCCATTAATCGCTGGAAGGCTCGTTTGCGTTCACCACTGCCCACGATGACTTTAGCTTCCACCTTTCTGGAACGCAACCTTCGCGAGATGCCACATCTGCTGGACTTCGCTCTCGAATACGGTTTCGAGACTTTTAGCATCCAGGTCATGGAAATCGAGAATCCCGAGCTGGCGCCAGAGTTCATTGGGAACCACACCGAGCTGGCTCGGGAGATGCTTCTTTGCACCCTGCGCCGAGCTGAAGGAAAACCGATCAAGATATCTGTTAATCTGGGGTTTCGGAGCCTTATATCGCATGCTCTTTCTTCCGGCGAAAACACTTTGGTCAACGTTGCCAAGGACGCAGAGCCACGGGATGACGACAAAATTATAGACATCCACAACGCAGGCGATTACGGGCAATTCGGAAAACATAGGCTGGCCGAGTTGTCCCTTCAGGGCAAACAGCTCATAGAAAAATGCCACTACCCGTGGTACTTTGCGCTGATTGACACCGACGGCGACGTAAGACCATGTTGTTGGGCTTCGGTAAGCTGGGGTAATCTCAACCATTTACCGTTCGAAGAACTGTGGAACAGCCCGAGAGCGCAGGAAATGCGCCGCAACTTTTTAAGCAATCATATCCCCAGCTCGTGCCTTGGAAAATCCTGCCGGGTGGAACTTGGCCACACTGGAACTATGGAATCGTGATGCTGGCACTTCTCGTGGGCTGGCGCAACGAGGTGCGCAGAAGGTAGGCATGGCGACCGGCACCATAGTAGTTGCGCAGAAGTTTTATGGGCTTAAAGCCGAACTTCTTGTGCAGGTTCAACGAGGCCACGTTGCCTACACTAATTTCGCAAGTCGCGCGAGTGTGTCCTAAAGATCTCAGTTTTTCCAAAGATAGACTGATGAGATGACTTCCAATTCCTTTCCCGCGATGGTGGGGGTGAACATCGAGAGTTATGAGCTCAGCTGTTAGGCAATCGAACATGTGAAAGGCGACGAGCGGTCGCTCAGGTAGAGATTCTTCATAGTAACGCAAGACGCCTATTCCATTGAGGGATACGAAAAGGCGGAGCGTGCGAAAATCATACCTGTCTTGCGGAGGGAAACAAAGGCGTTCCAGCGCTTCAAGTTGGCGGATTTCCTCTGATGAAAGACATGGTTTGAGGAATCTTCGGCGTGTATAGGCGATATTGTAATCGCTGCAGATCACGGCAACCCTGCCACCCGTCTTAGTGATTATCAGGTGTCAGCATGGGGAAACTACTCGCCGTGATCAAGTGGTTCGAGCAGTTCGCTGGCGCGATAAATTTTCTCAAGCCCGAGTTGAACTTTTGCTTCGTCGCCAGTCACTTGGCCCTCTTCAATGATTTCGAGGCCGTCTTCAAGCATTCTGCAGATCGAGGACACTTTCAGCCTCTTTTCGAGGGATAAGGTGCTCATCGAACGCAGGCTACAGACGTGGGTGCGAATCAGGGAAGCTTCGCGCGAAACCGCCTCATGGTCGCCCGCCACGAACCTATCGCGCAGACGCCGCGAAGACATCTGGATTTCAGCGGAGAGAGCTGTAGGCTTCACAGCGGAGACGGGCGTCATTTGATATTTAGCGACCGTCTGCTCGAGGGGCGAAAAGGCACCTGTCCTCACCACGGGCTTGTTGACAGAAGTATCCTCCACAATGCCCGTGAGAAGGTGGGCATCCTGTGGGACTGGGGCAGGCGAAATCACGCTACTGCCCTGTTCGGGCGTGGTTATTTCCCCCTGATCCGATTCCTCTTCAGCGCTCCGAGCTGAAACCACCGAGGTCCCAGCCTTCCTACCAACCAGCTTTTCCTTTACCTTTGAAATTACTCCAGTGGGCTTCGCAAGACTGCGTGTTGAGGCTTTGGCCTGAGCAGGTAAAGGAATGACTTGCTGGGATGAGGGAGCAGTGGGGGCGACACGCGAGGACGATGAGGAAGGATTTACTCTTTCTTGGGGGGCGGCCATGCTCTCAGGGACCGAGGGCACTTGTTCGGGACTGGGCACAACAGGAGACATCCGCGTGATTGGCTGTCGCGGGACTCGGCTACTCTCCTCCGCTCCGGCGACCGGTTGCTGCCGCATCCCTCGCGTTGCCTCAGGAGGAGCAGCTGACTGGGCCCATACTCCACTTGTTGCTACAAAACCTATCAAGCCCACAAATGTACAAACGCGTCTCATTGCGGATAAAGGTGAAAACATGAATCGTGCCACAAGATTTTCATCCGATAGTCCGATTATATAAAGTATTATAAAGCTATTGTTTAGGCATTCACGCTTAAACAGAGTTCTCCACAATGCGCAACAGAACTTTGACTCAGAAATACCTAAAAATGAACATTCATCGTGTTCGGAATCAGGTGCCAGAGTAGGCCGGTGATACGCGCGAGACGCGAAGGACACCTTTAACAGCCCGTACAGCAACGAAAACGTTTTGGAGCTCTTGGAGGCTTTTTACCCGCAGGCAGAATTTTAGAAAAGCTTTGTCGCCTCGACTTACCGTTTTGCTCCCAACGATGAAAATGTTTCTCGATGTGATGGCGGATGTTACGTCGGCCAGCAGACCTTGGCGATCCGTGCATTCGACCTTCAACCCTACTTCATGGACTTGCGAGCTACTGAGGTCCCATTTGGCCTCACAAAACCGATGGGTCAGCTCGGGATGCCGGATGCCGTGCGTCACGAACTTGCA
This sequence comes from Candidatus Sumerlaeaceae bacterium, assembly GCA_026419455.1. GTDB lineage: Bacteria > Sumerlaeota > Sumerlaeia > Sumerlaeales > Sumerlaeaceae > DRVG01. Next base: position 5,986 of record JANZZJ010000010.1, read on the forward strand.
GTTTCTCGTGTGCACAGTAACTCCGCGCCCAATAGTTATGTAGCCCAGAATTTCGTCTCCAGGAAGAGGATTGCAGCAATGAGCAAAGCGGACCTCGACATCTTTTAGTCCGTCAACAATAACGCCGGGGCGCAAGCGACTTTGCTTTCTACCGTTGCTGGGATGTTTCTTGGGGTGAGAAGCCGCGACCTCGGGAAAAGCTCTCGCAACAATTGTGGGGGCTGAGATTCCACCGAAACCAATTTCTCCACACAACTCGTCAAAAC
>JANZZJ010000015.1 GCA_026419455.1 Candidatus Sumerlaeaceae bacterium
AGCGGTGACAAGCGAACGCATGTCTGCCTTGCAGCGCGAGACTTTGGAGCGAGTCTGCGCTTCGAGGAAATTGGGCACCGCAATGGCTGCAAGAATGGCGATAATTGCCACCACAATTAAGAGCTCAATGAGCGTAAAGCCTTTACGCATCATAATTCACCTCCTTTCTCGCTCCTAAATTTAAAGTTTCACATTGCTAGGTTCAGTGACCAGGAGATCGTTTTCAAGATGAAATTATGAGGCGTTGCATTGGAAGTACTGTCTCGAAGTAGGCTTCCTGAGTGGGCCGAAGTCGGCGTCGGGATCTTTGCAGCAGTATACTAGCTAGAGGGATCATAGAAAAAGGCCGACGATCCTAACATGTTTTTGCTCGTATCACGTCCGCGTTAAAGTCGCGGGAGAGACCGTCCTGCGTATGGCCAGCCTAATGCATAGTCGTGGGGATTCCTGACAGCTAGTTAAGCCATGCCTTTACCACACCTACCACACGGCGTCTTTTCCTTTTAACTGGGCTTCTAACGCAAACGTCTCATGCCGTCCGACGGACCTAGGCGCTGAAAGCCATCCTCCTCTTGTTCACCAAGGTAGGGCAGAGGAGGAAACGGAATGCCGAATCACTGAGCTTATAGAATCATCTGTGTGGCCGCGATTGACACACGGCTTAGTGAGGTTGACCCAATGCACTAGTTGTCAGTGAGTTTCATTGTGCGGCAATTGTGGTAGTCATCGGACCGGAAATGAGTGGGGGCGGCTTCTACAAAAAAGCTGGTAGCGACGAGTGGACTCGAACCACTGACCTAGGGATTATGAGACCCTCGCTCTAACCACCTGAGCTACGTCGCCACCTTTGCTGGCCAGACGCTCCCGTGCCGACGCACTTCAGCGGCGGTCGCTAAAGGCTTATCCTTCCAAGGTTGGTAGCGGGGGGCGGATTCGAACCGCCGACCTTTGGGTTATGAGCCCAACGAGCTACCAGCTGCTCCACCCCGCGATACCTTACCTTGACCAGCTGCCTTGCGACAGCTTCTCTGCTGCGGTGCGCCGCTCCGCAGGAGCGTTCGCAGCGCTTACGATATACTTCTTCTGCCTCTTTTTCTTCAAAAATGGCCTATTTGACTTAAGCACTTCGCCTCAAAGGCCAATGTCTTGCTCTTCTCGCCACGCTGAGTCTTAGCAGCCCGCTTTGCCACACCGTCACTCCCTCATCTCATCGTACTGCCTCCCAGGCGGCAAGAATCGTCGAACACGCCCCTATATCAGCAGAAGAGCCAAGTCGTCGTTAAATAACCAATTAGCTTTAGTAAGTGGGCGTTTGTTGACTTAAGCCTTCCGTGCCGACAATATAGACCGTTTCCGCGGGGCGAGCGTGACCAATTTGACGCAAGGTAATCTCAAGATCTGCCCCCAGTGCCTTGGCACTCCTAATTTTTCTCTCTAACAGCTCCACCCGTCGTTCCAAAAGGGCGAGCTGTTCTCGCTCTTGTCGAAGGCTTGTATAAGAATCGTGAAGTTTCTTCAACGGATCGAGGCTAAGGGCAATCCACACGCCCACCATCAAAGCAACAACGGTAAAAAACTTAATCACACTTGCAGCTCCGCTTTTCCCGCGCATCTGCTCTTGCCTCAACTTCCGCTAGATCAACTATTTTCGCTGGAGAATCATGCCATCAATAAAGTGCTGGAACCCAGATGACTTCTCTGCTCATCCGTATTCTTTTCGTCAATAGGTTTTCTTTTGCAGCAACAGGCAATTTTGTTTTCCCCTAGTCTCTTTATTATGCATTTGGCCGCAATCATCGGTACATAGGTCGCTGCGACTTGGCTGTCTGACCTCGAAAAAAGTTAGCCATAGATGCTGCCCATCTCGCGTGCTCGGACGCCCGAAGCAATCCCTTCGACCATTAGCTTGAACTCATCCGGACTTGTTGCGTAAAGCAGTGCATCCTCCAAACGAACTTTCTTCATGCGGTAAAGCTGAAGCAGCGATTGATTGAAGGTCTGCATTCCCACGTGTGCCCCTGCTTCAATGTGCGCCGGCAGCTCAAGGGTTTTGCCTTCATGGAGCAATTTCCTGATGGTGGGGGTGGAAACGAGAATCTCGACTGCGGGAATTCGGCCGCGACCGCTAGCCAGTGGCAGGAGGCGCTGGCAGATAACACCTTGGAGGCAGAGAGCTAGTTCCATGCGAATTTGGGCATGCAAGTAAGCGGGGAAATAGTTAATGATGCGTTCAACGGTTTGCACAGCATCGATCGTATGTAAAGTTGATAGCACGAGGTGACCAGTCTGCGCAGCAGCGATTGCTGTGCTGATCGTTTCAAGGTCCCGCATTTCTCCAATGAGGATGACGTCGGGTGCTTGGCGCATAACGTGCTTCAGCGCGTCACTGAAACTTTTCGTATCGAACCCGACTTCGCGCTGGTTAATGATCGACATTTCGTCCTGATGGAGAAACTCGATCGGATCCTCAATGGTGACGATGTGGCAGCGCCGTGTTTGGTTAATGTGATTAATCATCGCAGCAAGCGTTGTGGATTTCCCGCTCCCCGTCGTTCCCGTGACGAGGATCAAACCGCGTCGTTTCTCAGCTAAAGTACGCACGACCGGCGGCAAGTTCAGCTCGTCGAAAGAAAAAGTAGGGTTAGAAATGTAGCGAAACACCAAGCCCACGGAACCCCGTTGGCGGAAAATGTTTACTCGAAACCGTCCCACCCCACGCACGCCAACTGCCAGGTCCATCTCGGGGATTCGTGAGAAATAGTCGGCCTGCTCCTGCGTCATGAGCTGCAGGGCAAAGTTTTGGGTGTCATCCATAGTGAGTTCGGCATAATCTGTTAGCACGATCTCGCCGTCTATGCGCATTGCTGGGCGCGAGCCAGCTTTGAGGAACAAATCCGATGCTCCCCGATCGACCATCTCCTGAAGTAGGCTCTCGAGTTTTTCCACACGCTCCATGATCGCAAAACCCTGTTGTGTGCTGTTGGACCTGTTTTCGTTTTTTCTTTTTTGTTTTTCTGGGTGTGATCGTTCAAGAGAATTCGCGGCTAGGTGTGTGAGACCTGTGCGTTCAAGAAATGCTTGCATCATCGAAGCGGGAATCTGGAGTCTATAGACGTCGCACAACAGAAGCGGATTTATGGAACCTTTTACGATCGGCGTAATTAAGCTCCTGCTTATCGCAGGCCTCATAGTGGTTAACGGTTTTTTTGTCGTTGCTGAATTTGCCCTTGTTCGGGTACGGTCCAGCACACTCCAGCATCTCGCCCAACGTGGTTCAAAAAGAGCAAAACTGGCCGAGCACATCATTCACAATCTCGATCCCTATCTTAGCGCGTGTCAGGTTGGGATCACGCTAGCGTCCGTGCTTATCGGTTGGCTCGGTGAACCTGCCATTCGCCAGACCATAGTGGATCCAATTTTCCGTCTGGCAGGGGTGAGCCATCAGTTAGCTGTGAGAGTGGTGTCGTTTATCCTGGGCACCGGTTTTATCGCAGGCGTCCTTATCGTGCTAGGCGAGCAATCGCCCAAGTATCTTGCCCTCCGAAGAGCAGAAGCAGCCACGTTGTTTGTTGCCTATCCCCTTCACTGGTTCTATGTGGGGATGAAACCGGTGATCCACTTATTGGACGTCTCTTCTAATTTCTTCTGCACGCTTCTCGGTGTCCCACGGACCGATGCCAGCGACGAAGCCCATTCAGAGGAAGAGTTGCGCCTAATTTTGGCAACCTCCTACCGGCGAGGAAAACTCCCGGCGGACAAGCTGGACCTGCTTGAAAATATCATGGAGATGTCTACTCGCACGGTGCGCCAGATTATGGTGCCGCGCACGGAAATTGCCTATTTTAATCTCCAGAAATCACTCGCTCACAATCTGGTGATAGCGGAGAAAACTGCACACAGCCGTTACCCACTGGTGGATGGCGACCTCGATCACGTGGTCGGCATCGTACACATGAAAGATCTGTTTTGGCAAATGAAAGACCTTGAAGCAATCGCTGCAGGCCAAGGAGAACCCGAGTATCGACATCCCATGATCATGGGAGGGGATCTCGAAGCGAATCCTCCGGCTTCGGGCGCAGAATTTTTGCGTAACATTGCCCGAAAGACGTTTTTTGTCCCCGAAACTATGCGCTTGGACGCTCTCCTGCGCGAATTCCAACACGAGCCCCTACACATGGCTATGGTTGTGGATGAATACGGCGGGGTTGCTGGTCTCGTGACGATGGAGAACGTCATCGAAGCCATTGTCGGCCAGATTCAGGATGAGTTTGACGCAGAGCAGCCGCGCATTCAACAGCTGGGTGAGCGAGATTTCTCCGTGGATGGCGTTATCTCGTTAGCCGAACTGAACCACGCTCTAGGCACAGAATTTGTGGATGAAGAAGTGGATACCCTCGCAGGGCTCATTCTCAAACATTTAGGCCGACTTCCGGAGGAAAAAGAGTCGGTCGTCATTGATGGCGTCGAGCTTACTGTGACGAGGATGGAGAAACAAAAAATCGGCCGAGTTCGTGTGCTTCTTCCCGAATTGCCTGCTCAGGCCGAGGAACAGGTGGAGGGTGAATCGCCTGAGGACAAGGGACATGATGAAAGCCCGCGCCCGTAAGCTTCTTCAAACGCTTTTGGCAGTCTCCAATCCCGCGTTGCGCCGCCGAGATCGTTCAGCAGGGAGCCAGCCAGCGGTATGAAAGCGCTCAAGCCAGATACCATCGTTCCTGGAGCGGGACATTTTGATAGAGTGGTCTGTTCTCCATCGGTGCTCGATGGGTTTGGCTGGATTTTCCGCCGCCCCTACAAGATCGATCGTGCGGACCTCTTCGTCGACGGGACCCATTGCGCCAACTGCGAGCCGATGAACCGGCCCGATGTGGCAGAAACGTGCCGTTGGGCCCCGGAATCTCGTCCGTTCGGGTTCCGCTTTCAGATTTCCTCGCCGGCTCTTCGGGAAACTTGGTGCCACCGCATTGATGTCATTGGTTACGCAGCTCAGCGCCCTGTCGCGCGTGTCAGCACTTTTTGTCCTTCCTTGCACAATGACCATTTGCCTCTCCCTCCGCCAGCGTTAGCTGAGCGCGTCTCGGGGGTTGCCGGGGAACATTTTCGCCTACAGGGTCTGAAGATGTTCACGGACCTTATTGATGTGTTGCGCCGCTATGCGGTCCCGCTTAGGGGGCGCTTGCTCGACTGGGGGTGCGGTTGCGCCCGAGTTCTTCGTTGGTTTTTCATTCGCGACGAGTTTGTGGTGCTCAATACGAAGCATTCGTCCGCAGGCAACGATCTACCGGTAGGGTGTGACGTCGATCCTGAAGCCCTGGAGTGGTGTCGTTCCAACCTCAACGGTTGCTTTGCGCTCGTTCCGTTTGATCCGCCAACATCCCTTCCCAGCGGGGCCTATGATTTGGTGATAGCCTGCTCCGTCCTTACGCACCTTGATCGCTTTCGCCAGCAAAACTGGCTGGAGGAAGTTCACCGATGGTTGGCCCCTGGCGGTTATTTCATCGCTTCAACCAACGCCGAGTTTGCCTTCCGCTCCAAGCACCCCCACCTCAAGCCCAACGGGGTGTGGAAGTTTATCGAACAATGGGCGGCTGCTTTTTGCCGTCCGCGCATCGTGAAGACGATCCTCGACGATATGCCTGATCCAAGCATCCGATGGTTTGTTCCCGAACAGGAATACCGGATGGTATTTCAGTCCCGAACTTTCACGGAACAGCTATGTGCACGTTTCTTTGATGTTGTCGGCTACGTGGAGTGCGGTCTTGATGGCTTTCAAGATGTGATAGTTTGTCGCAAATCCAAGGTCTGAAGCTCGTGCGCTAGGACCAGGCCATTTGTGGTGGAATCGACCAGCTTAAATGAGAAACAAAAGTTTCTGTGGCTACTACTTTGTTTTAAGTGCAGTAATTATGGATACAAGACAATATATAAATAATTAAACGTTTTTGGAGCTTCCTCATGGCAATTTCTATTCAAAAAAGCCACTCTATTCTGATCATCCCCCTGTTCGTCCTTTCCTTTGTTGCTCATTCCCACCCGATTCCATCTGATAAAGCCGAGCGTTATTCGACTAGTTCTCTTGTTTGGTATGATGCTCGCTACCTGACGGTGGAGGGGAGAGCGTTTAGTGACACAGAGAACTTTTGGGAGCGACTTCCCTTGCGAGCAAAGCAGATGGTTCCTGCAGCAGTTTGGGGACTGAGCAAGCACACGGCAGGTTTGTGTGTGCGCTTCGTGACGGATGCGACCACTATCGCAGCTTCATGGGACGGTGCAGTGAAGCTCCGCATGAACCACATGGCGCTCACTGGCAGCGCCGGCCTCGATCTCTACTACCGCGAGGGTGCGTTGTGGAAATATGGGGCCACGGGACGCCCCCGGGAAGAGCATACGACTCAAGTTCTGGTAGGTTCATGGCCTGGCCGGGAACTTCCTCCGGCAACACGCGAATATCTTCTCTACCTGCCCCTTTATCATCCGATAAGCGAACTCAAGATCGGAATTCCTGAGGGAGCCAAGATTTCATGCGCCCCACCTCGACCACGAGACAAGCGATTGCCCATCGTTTTTTACGGGACAAGTATCACTCAAGGAGGTTGTGCGTCGCGCGCAGGAATGTGCCATGTTGCCCTCCTGGGGCGGTGGCTTGATCGGCCTGTTGTGAATCTTGGCTTTTCTGGTTCCGGAAAAAGTGAGCCAGAAATGGCGCAACTCGTCTCAGAAATTAATGCCGCCTGCTACGTCCTAGAACCTCTACCCAACATGACAGTTGAGCAAGTACGCGAGCGATTGCCCAAATGGATCGAGATTCTGCGTGCAGCTCGCCCGCGCGCGCCAATAGTTCTCGTGATGAACCCACTTAAATCCGAACGGGATCCCCAAAATGTTGCACTCTTAGAAGTGTTCCAAAGGGCGCGAAAAGCTGGATACCGCCGAATATTTCTTATCCCCGCCTCAAAGCAATTGGCCGGAAAGGAAAATGGAACGGTGGACGGCATCCATCCCACGGATCTCGGCTTCTATCGCATGGCAGAGTGCTACTATCCTCTGTTGCGGCGTCTCGTTGCCGACAAGGCAATTTAGCAGAAGGCTTAGGCCTGCCTGCCGAATCGCAGCAGCCACGGACGAATCATAGCCTCAAAGATGACACCCTTGCTCATCTTCGACTGCCCCTCGCGGCGCTCGCTGTAGATGATTGGCACCTCTACGATACGCATCCCCCGCCGGTAGGCGCGGTAAAGGATTTCCACAAGGAAGCTGTAACCCTGTGAATCAATTCTGCTAGTGAGAATGGCCTCAACGGCGCCGCGCCGATAGGCGCGATAACCGCTAGTGGCGTCGGCCACCGGAATTCCCAAAATGGCTCGCACGTAGCGATTAGCAAACAAGCTCAATAGCAAACGCGATACGTGCCAGTTGAGCACACGTACGCCCTGATAATAGCGTGAACCGATTGCAATATCCGCCTGGGCCAGGGCCGCGAGCAGGCTTGGAATTGCGGCGGGATCGTGGGAAAAGTCAGCATCGAGAGTTACCAAGCATTGCGCGTCCATTTCAAGGGCGCGCTGGAATCCTGCAAGCACGGCGCTTCCATAACCCTGTTTACCGGCACGAATGACCGGTACGATGTGGGAGTCCGTGCGGGCGAGCTCCTCAAGAAGTTGCGGGGTTCCGTCCGGCGAATTGTCGTCTACGACAATCACATATCCGTCAGGCAAGATTTGGCGAAGCGCAGGTAGCAACGTTTGGAGATTTGACGCCTCATTGTATGTTGCCAACACTATGCACGTTTTTTCACAAGAGCTGCCCATCTTAGATTTGGCTCTCCACGTTCATTACAGTTTTCAGATGGTGTACTGATAGTCCCAGACAGCTGTGTTTCATTCCACAACGGTACCAAAATCGGGGGGAGCGGGCATGGCAATGGAGATTTCGCGTTCAAACAGGTTAATTTCGTCGGAGTTGGTCAACACACCCAACTCGAGGTGGAAGTCTATTTCCTGTTCGGGTTCTATGTAATGCACCATCCCTAGTGCTTTTTGGCGTTCCAGAGAAAGCCCGAAGGAATTTGTGGGCTCGATTCCCATCACGTAAGTGCCCTCTCCGAACATTTTCCACTGCATAAGGATCGGCAAATGGGTCGGGTCGTATTTGACGTAGAGTCCTAAGCCACCGTCGAGTGCCGGATTGATGAGTCCCGCCCACACTTTCCCGTCGCTGCAGGGCACGGAGTCGTGGTAATAAATTAGTTCCTGAAATCCGGGAGTTGGGTCGTTGCAAAGCCGCCAATGTTCTTTCACGTCATCGGCGTTCTTGTCGCGCGGTGTTATCATGCGTGTGGGGGCGACAAAATAAGAATCGCGGGTGAGAATGGGAAAGCCTGCATTAATATGATAAATTATTTGGTACGGAACACTCCGGTGACCTTCGTTGGCCAGCGTGTCATGAATGCGTAAACTCGTATCACCTGCCCGCACTTGGATCCGCCGCTTTAAAACGAGGTTATAGCGGTTCATGCGATAATCTCGCATTTCGCCGCGTGCCAACAGGTACAGATCATCGCCCGCCCACACCATGTCATAGGAGACATTGGTGGCAGGAGTGTAGGAGAGACGCCCGTGGGCACCATGGGCTTCGTCCTCAATAACGTCGGGCGCACCTACGTTGACCAGCCCACATGTGGTGAGAAGTCCACCGTAAAACCCGCGAACCCAGTTCCACCCCTCGGGCTCGTAAAATTGCGGGGCCACGATCGAGGACGGCGAAATCCACGCCAGGCTTTTGCCGAAATAATCCGCATACGCTATATCCATGCCGCGGTCAGGTACGACGGTAAAATTCAAACCGCCACCTGTTTGGAAAACCAGGCATCGCACTCCGCGCTCCTTGCCGTCGCTCAGTTCGCAAGAAATGATACGCGCCAATTGGCGTGCGGACCCGCAGTGAGCAAGGAGCTGTTCCCGGCTATATTCTCTTCCAAAAAACATGAGACCAGCGCACGTTCAGTAATGCGGAAGTTTCAACAACTGTTAGTCTCTGGCAAGAGAAAACCCAGAAACGCCCACTGCTGTCTTTCGCGAGTGAGCTGGGTTAAAGGGCAGCAGGCTGACGGCGAGTGAGTTCGAAGAAAAACTGGCGCAACGTTTTTCGCTGCGGTATCACCGCGCGTGGGACCATTCGTTTCTCAACTAGTTCGGTGAGAATTGTGGACATGAGGCCATGTTTTGTCCGAATCCAGATGGTGTCCTCGCCCAGTAACGCAGCGGCCTGCGTATCCAAAGGTGCTACGGCGAAAATCTCCACCCCCTCGCGCGAACGCAGGAAAACCTCCGCCTGGGCCCTTACTGTAGCGTCTTCAAACATCAACAGATAATCTTCCTTCGAGAAAAACAGAAGCTTTTGGACTTCATCGCAGGCGACCAAGACTCCTTGATTGATGACGGCAATGCGGTTGCAGTTCTCCTCAACCTCGTGGAGAAGATGACTCGAGACGAAAACCGTCATCTTTTCATCTGCAACAAGGCTTCGCAAAAGCTTCCATATCGAAACACTTCCTTCGGGATCAAGGCCACTTGTCGGCTCGTCGAGCAGCAGAAGCTGTGGGCGGTGAAGCAGAGCTTGAGCAATGCCGAGGCGCTGCTTCATACCGTGCGAGAATTGCGCCACGCGATCCGTTGCCCGATCAAGCAAGCCCACCCGTTCGAGTACCTCATCAATGCGTTTTGGAGAAATGTCGCCGTGAAGCCGCGCCAGAAGTTCAAGATTCTTGCGTGCGCTCAGATGCTCATAGAAAGCGGGGATCTCGATCAACATCCCCACGCGAGAGCGCACGTAACGGTAATCAGTGTGCGGACGTCCCAGTACCTCGATGCGGCCGCTTGTTGGGTGAACGAGCCCCGCAATCATGTAAAGAGTTGTAGATTTCCCTGCCCCATTAGGACCTAAAAAACCAAAAATGTCGCCCTCGTATACGTCGAACGAGAGAGCATTGACCGCAACAATTCGTCCAAAATGCTTAGTTAACCCCTCCAGCCGCAACACAACGGGCGCTGTCATGGTTATCGCAATTCTCCCTCGTCGGCGAAACTAAAATATGTTTGTGCGCCTATGATTACATGGTCAAGAACTCGAATGCCAAGTAATTGCCCGGCATCAGCCAGACGCCGCGTTAGCATCCTGTCTTCGCGGCTCGGCGTAGGATCTCCGCTCGGGTGATTGTGGACAAAGATAACGGCGCTGGCGGCATGGTCGAGCGCCAGGCGAAACACATCGCGGGGGTGAACTATGCTGGCGTCGAGTGTTCCGCGCGAAACGACGGCATCGTGCACAACGCGATGTTTCGTGTCCAATATAAGTATCCGGAATTCTTCCTGCGTGGCCCCGGCATACCGAGACCGGTAGCGCTCGAAAATATCGCGGCTGCGTTGCACTGCATCGCCAACTCGCAATCGTTGATCCGTGCTACTGCTGAGAGCTCGTGCTCCCAGCTCCAGCGCTGCGCGAAGTTGGGCAATTTTTGCTGGTCCCACTCCTTTGATCTTTGCTCGCCGCAGCCGCTCGACCAGCGCTGCAGGCGAAAGCCGCCAGAGCTCGTAAGTGTTCCCACCAGCGATCTCGATAATGCGACGAGCCAGTTCTACCGCCGACAATTCATGCGTGCCCGTGCGCAAGATGATGGCAAGTAGCTCTGCATCGCTCAGGTCGCGGCCGTCTAGCAATCGCTCACGCGGCCTCTCCGAGGGCAACCATTCTTTCACCGGCCTGCGTTGTTGCGGGGCGGCCTGCCTCTGAACCTTCGCAAAAGAGCACCGACTTCGAAAAGGACAAATCGGACACCGTGGTAGATGGCCCGTACAAATCGCACGAAAACCGCTCACTCGCCAGGCACCCGTAAAAACTTTCAGCAAGTAGTCAATAGCAGGGACTGGCAACTGATGCGCATGAGCAAGGCGCTCTACTAACTCCCGATACGTGCTGCGTGTATTGCGGTTTAGCCTCTCAGGCAAAAGATCAAGCCGCCGGAGAAAGCGCACAGTTTGGGGAGTAGGATCGGCGTAGCAGTATCCAAGTGCCGACAGCAACTTTGTCCGCCTTGGAGAATTCAAAAATGCCAAGGTGCGGCGGAGCACTCGCGATGCAGCCGGCATGTTGGCGGCCCTGCAGAGATCTCTCCAAAGCTGTGTGACCGAACCCTCGGACAAGCAAAACTGTTTAATCATCTCCACGATGGCGGGGTTGGATTTGCCCACCTTTCTGTTAGTTGGGCAATAAGGTGGTATGTGCGGAGTCGTCTGCTCGCCAATGTGCGAATTTTCGCAAGGGGTGGTTGGCAGCTCAGGGGCGCGACTGTCGGTCTTCTCGTGCGAAGCAGTGCTACTTTCTTCCTCCCACCGACGAAGCATGGTGGCTGCAAACCGGCGCCGCGACGGCGTGAGAGCCGGCCGACCCTCCATTCCCGTGCAGACAATCTCTTCCCGCAATACACTGGGGGTCAACAGAGTGGGCCAGTTACGGCTGCGCTCCGAGATAACAGCAAGCGACTCCTCCACTTCGTGATTTGCTGAGCAAAGTGCATCCTTGAGCGCTTCCACAAGAAGAGTGCCGTCAGAAAGAATGAAAGGATGCTTGCTCATGGCCGGAATTTTTTACGTTTGCAGACGTAAGCGTGCAAGCGAAAGTCCCTCCCGCGGTTGCCCAATTTTAGCAGGTTCCGATGCTATCAAAGCACTAATGGTCGGCGCGATACGCCTGCCGATGAGCGTTGCCATTTCTCACTGGAGATTCAGCGAGATCTGAGCAATTGCGCCAGGGCGCACGGTGGTCGTTTGGTGTGTAGAAGTCTTTCCGGCCACGGCCTCGACTGTGGCGACTCCTGGGCTCACCTTACAGAATGCGAAGAACCCTGTGCCATCTGTAAAGGTCTCCTCCCCACTGGCAAGCTTCACGAGCGCACCATCCACAGCGCGGCCATTTTGTGTGACTCTTCCGGCAATAATGCCTGTCTTCGGATTAGTCAACCAAAGCGGAGTAGGTGGTGCCACCCACCGCTGATAGATTTGTGTCCGTATTGCTTCAAAGAATTCCGTATCAGGCGGATTGGGTGAACCTTTGCGGGTTTCCGCATAGCAGTAATTTGCCAGCCCCGCTAAGCCGCGAATCGAACGCGTAGCTTTCATCTGAGCTAAAACGTCTTGCAAAGTATTCAAGGTCTCGCCGTCAACACCATTTACGCCGAAGCGTTGAGCTTCGCTCGCTGTCTGGGCAAGGAAGCGGGCCCACGCGCGATGCGCCGCGGCCTGCGACGCGACACTCTCGCGCTTATAGTTCATCGGAATGGCGAGATCCAATATCCCGCTTTGAAGCATTGCAGGCCAATCCTGAAAGACGCGTGCGTAGGCATCGGTGCGCGAAAAATCGCTTCCGATGTTACCCCACGCAATAGTGGCTGCTGAAACTTTAATGTCCGGCCGTATAGCGTGCGCTTCCACATAGGCTCGACGAACAAGGTGAAAAATCTGCCGCCGGCGAAACTCACACCAGTCGGGATCATTAGGTGCTGGCTTGCCGGAGCGTCCATAAAGCTTATTGAAGCGGGAAACAGCAACGGGATTATAGCCCCAGACATTTCCGCTTCCTTCGCTCTCGGGGTAACGAATGTAATCGAAGTGAATTCCATCCAACGGGTATCGGCTAACGAGATCCCGCACAACCTCCATCGTATAATCCACCACGGCAGGCACGCCGGGATCAAGATAGTAGCGCCCCGGGTTCTCTCCCCTATCTTCCTTTGCGCCGCTCACCGTTTCGCTCAGCCACTCCGGATGCCGTTGAAAGACGTGGCGCGGATTTTTCCACGTGTTGTCGCCAGGAATTCGGCAACGGTACGACACCAGCCATGCATGGACCTCGAGAGGTTTTTTCCCGCCAGATGTGTCATGAGCTTTCTTAATAATGTGAGCTAGAGGGTCAAAATCCCGAGCAAGAGTTTCGTTTTTGGGCTCCACCGACGAATCGTAGAATGCATCGCAAGCTTTGCGCATCTGGACGATGAGAGCGTTGTAGTTTGCCTGCCGAGCTACGGAAATCATTGTGTCAATCTCGCTGGGTGTTCGAAGCCCAGGATGAAAAACATCAACCCACAGCATCCGGTACTCGGCGGTGTGACCTTGGTCAACCAAGCTGCTGAGAAAAATTGCTGCCAACGAAACAATCAGAACACGCAGCGAACAAGGCCGACGAAGAGATAACCTTCGATAAAGCAACTGTGCCATGTCGGGGCAATCCTTTCTGTGTGTACACCTACCACCGGAGTTGAGGATAGTACTTGTGCGACACCCGCTGAATGCATTCGGTGTCTGGGTAGTGATTCGCTCCTTTATTCTTCAGCGGGTCTCTGCGAGCCGTTGCTTTCGGCTTCGAGCCATTTCACCACCCATGCTTCCGGCACCGTATACTGCTGCCCTTCCTTGTCTTTGACCTCGAAAACTTTTCCACCGTCCGGGTGATGCCAGACGTCTATCACCCGTCCACGGATCAAGCATTTGCCTTTGAACACCACTTCACGTCCCACTTCCTTTTTCATGATGTATTCCAGGCACGCCTCGGCGGTTTCGCGGTCATATTTGGCCGTGTAGTACGTTTTCATCGCTTTGAGGCTTGCCTCTTCGTCGAGATTGAGGCAGAAGTACTGTTTTCCTTGAATCGCACACATGCGCTCAAGGATGTCGACAATTTCGATTGGACCATCGGAGGGGCCCATCTCCTCCGTCAACTGCCGGATTGCTTCCTGCGCAAGCAATTGGGCACGCGATTTTTTGATAACATAATATTTGTCGTAAAAGAGCGACTCGGTGATGTCTGGACGCTTTTTGGGCATTGGAGAATCCTTTTCTAACGTGGTGACGGTGTGGGAATTACGCAGGAATACCACTGCTTTCCAGCGGAAAATGACTTAGTTCTTTTAGCATTGGGGAAAAGATTGCGAAAAACATTATGCAAAAGGTGAGAAGGAACTTGGGCCCTCGTCTTGAACTCTCGTTTCTCAAAGAGTAAGGAGTTCTATGCAAATTCGGAAAGCGTTTCCGCCGGTTCCCCCTGGTCGACGCGCACAATACGGTTCTGCGCATCCACATGCACAACGCGCGGCACATACTGGCGTGCATGCTCCTCAGTCATCATAGCATACGAGATAATAATAAGAATGTCACCTGGCTGCGCTAGGCGAGCAGCAGCCCCATTCATGCAAATCATTCCCGAACCGCGTGGGCCTTCAATAACATAAGTTTCCAACCGGGCACCGTTGTTATTGTTGACCACTTGAACCCGCTCATTGGGAAGTAGGTCGGCCGCATCCATAAGGTCACGGTCAATTGTGATCGAACCCACGTAGTTGAGGTTCGCATCCGTCACCGTTGCACGGTGAATTTTCGATTTCATCATGGTGCGGTACATCACGACGTCTCCCTATCCGCCATTGATTACATCGCCCTACTGAAATTCATGCACCCCAGACATTTCGGCTAGCAAAACCGGCAGCGACATTCAGAGCAAAAAATGCGCAAAAAAACTTTTTTCAGCGAATGGAAAATAAGAACCAGAATAGTACTGATTGCAACACGATGAAAGCCTCGAGAAGTTCACCC
>JANZZJ010000016.1 GCA_026419455.1 Candidatus Sumerlaeaceae bacterium
GTCTTGCCGGCACCATTCGGTCCCACCAGCCCAGCTATCCCACCGGAGAAGGTCAGGCTAACATTTTCAAACACAGGTTTCTGCCCGTAGCCTGTGGTTAACTGTTCGATTTCCACGAGCATATTTGTACTCTCACTAGAGCCTCTGGTGTGTCCTTGAGTGGGTCATTGATAATGAGGGAAAACGAAGGACAAAATAACCGCAACCACATTAAACAGAGCATGAAACGCTGCAACAGTCTCCAACCCTTGACGTCGGGCGACATAGGCCAGAACGACGCCTAAAAAAAATGCCTGGCTGATTTTCAGGTAGGCTGGCTCGAGCAGCAAGGTGTGGCCAATCGCGAAAGCGGCTGATGAAATGATAACCGCAGTCGGCCATGCTTTTTTCCCAACCCCTAGGCTAAGCAGTAGGTATTCGAAACGAGGCAAGAGGTATCCCCGAAAAACCAGCTCTTCAATAAGACCCGCACGTGCAGTATACCATACGGTTCCGGCGGGATATGATTCTGCAAGACTCGCAAGAAAATGCCCTAACGCGGCGTAGCGCCAAGGCGCGAACAAAAACGGAACCACGGAAAAAGCTATGCAAAACAGAAATAACCCGATGATTTCTGCCGTGGACCGTTTCCCTCCAAGATCAATTCGCGTACGGCGCTGGGTCCCCAAAATCCACGGGCCCAGTGCAACCGACGAATAACGCAACCGGCACAGCCAAACCGAAGCAGGTAGACTCAAACCCAGTAGCACGACAACGTCACCCAAGATGGTATTACGCACCAATGTGACATCGTCCCCCAAAGGCGCACATGGGAGATAAGATAACATTAATATAAAACCATATGCTAATGCTGCAGCAAATAAGCGAATGGCAGCATGGGGCCTTTGCTGCTGAAGCCTTTTCAGCCTTACTAAGAAGAAAACCGTCTCCGCGTAGGCCGACAATATTGTTAATATGAGGATTGCCTCGAAAGCGGTGTGAAGCGAAACTGACAGATTATCCGACATAGGCAATCACGCATTGATCTCCCTTACTGATGCTTTACTGCCGCGAGACGATAGTGTGAGTTTTCTTGCGGCACCGTTTTGCCGCCGAATGCGAGTCCAGAACGGGCGCAAGATATTTCCCCGTAATGGACGCTGGGTTCGAAGCTACTTCTTCTGGAGGGCCTTCAGCAACTACCCACCCCCCACTATCGCCTCCTTCCGGGCCAAGGTCTATTACCCAGTCCGCACACTTAATGACATCCAAATTGTGCTCAATAACGACGACCGTGTTGCCCTGATCCACAAGCGCCTGAAGAACAGATAGAAGCTTTTTCACGTCTTCGAAGTGAAGACCAGTCGTTGGCTCGTCCAGGATATAGAGCGTTCTTCCTGTCGCACGACGCGAGAGTTCCTTGGCCAATTTGATGCGTTGCGCTTCACCACCGCTAAGGGTTGTGGCGCTTTGGCCGAGAGCGATGTAGCCGAGGCCGACCTGCTGGAGGGTTCGCAACTTGTTAGCAATTGACGGCATTGTGGAAAACAGTTCACACGCTTCGTTAACCGTCATTTCAAGAACATCGGCAATCGAGTATCCGCGGTAAGTAATTTCCAGTGTTTCGCGGTTGAAGCGCCGTCCTTTGCAAACGTCACACTCAACGTAGACGTCGGGCAGAAAATGCATTTCCACCTTCACAAGGCCGTCACCTTGACAGGCCTCGCACCTACCACCTTTGACGTTGAAGCTGAAACGTCCCGGCGAATAGCCCCTGGCTCGTGCTTCCGGCAATTGGGCAAACAAATCGCGGATGGGGCTAAGGACACCGGTATACGTGCCAGGATTCGATCGCGGTGTGCGACCTATTGGCGCTTGATCTACTTCAATGACCTTATCAATCAGTTCGACTCCTTCAATGGCCCTGTGGGCTCCCGGGCGCGCCTTTGCATGGTAAAGCCGACGCGCCAGCGCGCGATAGAGAATATCATGTACAAGCGTGGATTTACCACTGCCACTGACGCCAGTAACGCAAACGAAAAGGCTGAGCGGAATTGTTACGTCAATATCCTTTAGATTGTGCTCCTTGGCCCCACGGATTATAATCTGACGTAGCGGATCGCGCTGCCGGCGAGGCCGAGGAATGTCAATTCGGAGCTCCCCTCGAAGATACTTCCCTGTGAGGGAACGTGGGACATGCTCGATTTCCGAGGGAGTTCCTAAAGCGACGACATAGCCACCATCGGCGCCTGCTCCGGGTCCAAGATCCACGACATAATCGGCACTTCGAATCATGTGTTCGTCGTGCTCAACGACAATGACTGTGTTTCCAAGGTCGCGTAGCTTCCGGAGCATGCCAATCAAGCGGTCGTTATCGCGCTGGTGAAGACCGATCGATGGTTCATCGAGAACATAAAGCACCCCAACGAGATGACTGCCGATTTGTGTCGCTAGACGGATCCGCTGAGCTTCGCCTCCCGCCAAAGTGGCAGCGGGACGATCAAGAGTGAGATACCCCAAGCCTACTTCAGTAAGAAAGTGCAAGCGATCGAGAATCTCCTTGAGCACCGAAGACGAAATCTCTCGCTCACGTGGCGTGAGCTTGAGGTCCTGAAGAAACTCAGCTATCTGTGCGACAGGAAGTGCCGCCAATTCGCTGATGTTCAAGCCGTTCAGGCGCACAGCTAATGCACTGGGTTTAAGCCGGCTCCCACCGCACGCGGGACAAGGCGTTTGACGCAAATAGTCTTTCGCATCGGACTCACGATCATTTGAGAGGCTCCGCTCAAGTTGTGGTATAAGTCCCTCCCACGAGATGCGGGTTGTCGTTATGTTTCGGCCATTAGAAAACGTTATCGGGAAAGTCTCACCAGCAGTCCCGTAGAGCAGCAGGCGTTGAGTTTTCTTCGGAAGCTTTTCAAAGGGGACATCCAGCGGGAAACCATAATATTCGGCCATAGCGTGGATAACTTGACGGAACCACGAGGCTCGGCGATGGCTGGAGTCTCCATGGAAGAGCTTTTCCCAAATGTCTAGTAGTCCTCCTTCCAAACTAAGCTCCGGCGACGGCACGACGGCTTCAGGATCTACTTCCTCCCAAATTCCTAAGCCATCGCATTGAGAGCAGGCGCCGACAGGCGAATTGAAAGAAAAGAGGCGATGCGTTAGTTCTTCGATAGCCACACCGCAATCCGGACACGAAAACCTTTCGCTAAAAACGTGGTCTCTGGCTTGCGAAACATCGTGAATGACCACTAGGCCATCCGCTTTTCGCAGAGCCAGCTCAATTGCCTCAACGAGGCGCTGGCGTATGTCGGGGGCAACAACCAACCGATCAACAACAAGAGAGATGTTATGCTTCTGAGCCTTTTTGAGTTTTGGAGGATCATCGAGTTCGATGACCTTGCCATCGACGTAGGCACGCACAAACCCTTCTCGGCGCGCTTGTTCGAATAGTAACCTATGCTCTCCCTTTCGCTGACGTACAATTGGCGCTAAGACAAGAAAACGCGTCCCAGGTGCCCAGGAAAGCACCTGGTCTGCGATTTGGGAGACTCCAAGCTGGGCAATGGCCTTCCCACACTGAGGACAATGGGGACGACCTATGTTGGCGTAGAGAATGCGAAGATAGTCGTAGATTTCCGTTACGGTGCCAACGGTAGATCTGGGGTTCTTGCTGACCGTTTTTTGTTCGATAGCGATGGCAGGTGATAAGCCTTCGACTTGCTCAACTTTTGGCTTGTGCATCTGCTTGAGGAACTGGCGAGCGTACGCGGAAAGACTCTCCACATAGCGGCGTTGTCCCTCAGCGTAGACGGTGTCAAAAGCTAAAGAACTCTTGCCGCTGCCGCTTAAGCCGGTGACAACGGTTAGTGCATTACGAGGAAAAGCGACATCAATGCTTTTTAGGTTATGTTCAGAAGCTCCGCGAACTATGATGGCATTCGGCTTACTCATCTCCTGAGTAGCCTACACGTAACAACGCTTTTACATCGAAGGATTACAAGCAACCGTTTGGCTGAGAAAGGGGTACAAAATGCCCTTAGACCGTAACGCTAAGGAATTGCTACGAAAAGCGCTCAAGATTCGTGACAGTGAGGTCCCTTTGTACCGGGTTCTCGACATCCTGGCAACGCAAGAGGGCAACATTGAAGAAGTGATCTCACGCTATCATGACATCAGAAATCGCCCTCTGCGAGCAGCCTTTCACTATTGCGCTGAACTGATGCGCTACCTCGCCAAGACAGAAGGATTACTTCCAACGTGGGAAGTGGACGAACCATCGACGGACGATTTTCCGCCCACAAGAGATTCTGAGACGCAGAAGAAGTCTGCCGACAGAGCCGCGAAGAAAAAGAAACCAAATCCAGAGCTCGTTCCGTTCATAGACGAATCAGCACGAGGACGTGTGAAAGTCGCCAAGGCGTACATTGACGGTGCATCGCGTGGAAATCCGGGACCTGCCGGAATTGGCGTCGCCATTTTCGCTATGAATGGGACGAAGATTGCCCAGCAGGAAAAATCCATTGGGAAAGCGACAAATAATATCGCAGAATATACAGCGCTTATCGAGGCGCTTAAGTTAGCCCAAGACCTTGGGATCGAGGAAATCTACGTTTTAAGCGACAGCGAGCTCCTCGTACGCCAGATGAACGGTGAGTACAAAATTAAAAATGCGGAACTTCTGGCTAAGGCAATGGAAGCACGGGCTATCGCCAATCGCTTCAAGAAATTTTCCGTTAGTTACATAACTCGTGAAAACAACAAGCTTGCTGATGCTCTCTCCAACCACGCTTTAGATTTTTCGCCGGAGGAATTGCGAGGCGAGCACGAGCTTACGCGGGATGAAGAATGATTGAGAAATTCTTTGGTTGCAGTCAGGAACAAAAAATGACGGCGCGGCGGAGGGGGTGCGGACGCCGCGCCGGTGGGGGAACTCTTACGAGCCCCTCCACAACTTTTAAAATCTCTCAAACACACTCATCACTTTACGTTTGCCCTTTGGGTGGCAAGCATGAAATAAAGAATTTTTTCTCATGTTTTCACTCGCAGTATTACAACCATGCTTTCTTGGGCATTAATCAACCTGGAGTTACATGATGGTGCAGGTCGGGTTACAGCTTTATACAGTTCGCCACGCATTCGCAGGTGATCTCAGCCGCACATTGGAAGCAGTGGCTGAAATTGGTTACAAAGTCGTTGAGTTGGCCGGTTTTGGTAACATGGCAGTCCGGCAATTGAGGGACGTCCTATGCGGCTTAGGGATAAAAGCTGTCTCCAGTCATGTCCCATTGGAGTCAATTCGTCGGGACTTTCCACGTGTAGTTGCAGAAGCGCAGGAGCTCGGCTGTCAGTACATTGCCATTCCTAGCCCACCCGAGAATGTGACAGACCATGAAGGCGATTGGCGATTTCTGCGCGAAGAGCTCAGATTTTATGCTAGCCAGTTTTCAGCGGCAGGGTTGCAACTTTGCTACCACAATCACGCACGGGAATTTTCACCTTTGGATACCGGGCTCACGCCCTTTGAGATCCTTTTTGCAAAAGAAGAACCCTACGCGCTCCAGCTCGATGTGTATTGGGCAAGCTTTGCCAACTATTCACCCGAAGAAATTCTTACAACGGTGCCTGCAGGCTGCCCCACGATTCACGTTAAAGATATGACTCCGCCGCCGATAAAAGAAGACACCGTAGCCGGCGCAGGGATTCTCGATTGGAACGCCATCTTCACGTCAGCGATGAGGAAGGGTGTAGTTTACTTTTTGGTGGAAGTTGATAATCCACAGGGAGATCCTCTCGTGACGGCAGCTCGCGGTTATCAATTCTGCCAGCAGAAACTCCATGAATTGTTAACTTCAGCATAAATTAGCTTGTCGCTGATACGATCTGTCCCTCTTCCTGCGCTTCTACAGGTTTTGCCGCGAGCTTGCGCAGGTATTCAGCGGCATTTTCCGGCGGTGTAGGGTTGATGTAGAAGCCCGTGCCCCATTCAAAACCCGCGACCTTCGTCAGTTTCGGCATGATCTCAATGTGCCAGTGATAATAGACCGTGTCCACAGCCCCTTCGAAGGGTGTGGTATGTATCACGAAGTTATAGGGTGGATCATTGAGCGCCTGCTTCAACAGAGAGAACGTTTGCTTCATAATTCTGGCAAGATCCACGATTTCATTCTTCTGGATGTCCGAGAAGAAAGCTGTGTGGACCTTCGGTACGATGCATGTTTCAAACGGAAAGCGTCCCGCAAAGGGGAGAAAGGAGAGAAACGAATCGTTCTCGACAACCGCGCGAAGGCCGTCAGCGCGTTCCTGATCAATGATGTCGCAAAAAACGCAGCGCTCATGAAAATCGTAATACCGTGAGGCCCCCTGTAGCTCTTCTTGGACGCGTTTGGGAACAACTGGCAGCGCAATAATCTGAGAGTGGGGATGCTCAATCGAAGCGCCAGCTTCATAGCCCCAGTTCTTGAATATCATGATGTAGCGCATGCGGCGGTCTTTTCGCATTTCCACCATACGATCTCGGAAAGCCCAGAGTATTTCTTCGATTTGATGCTCTGGGAGATCGGCATAGGTATGCTCGTGGCTGGGAGATTCGATGAGTACCTCATGCCGGCCGATGCCTGTCATGCGGTCATAAATCCCTTCTGCGAAGCGCTTAAAGTCTCCTTCGGGCTGCAAAGCAGGAAATTTATTTGGGACAACACGCACCCACCAACCCTCAGTGTCCGGAAGACTATCTTTCGGGCGATAACTGAGCACTTCAGCAGGGGTGGAATGTTCATTTCCGGGACAGAACGGACAAAATCCCCCCTTGCGCTCCTCCTCAATCTTCACATACTGATTAGGGCGCTTTGCCCGGTCTGTAGCAATGATGACCCACCGGCCGGTCACAGGGTCCTTGCGCAGTTCTGGCACGGCTAATCTCCCTCAGTCAGTTTGTCTCTTTGCTTCGAGATATAAATCGTTCCAAAAAGCATTCGCTGTCATTTAGCCGAAACTAACACTGGCGCCCCGCTCCGCATTCAGCTTGTTACTACATGTAACGCGCAGGACGCGCAAAATCAGTCGGTCGCGACAAGCGCGTTTAAGCACATGACTGAAGTCCAGCGCAACGCTGAGTGTCAGCTCGGTTCACTAGGCCACGTCGAGCGACGGACCAATGCCAACGGTTAGCGCATACTGTTATCGGGCGGCGCGGGAGATGTACCTGTCTCTTATACACATCT
>JANZZJ010000022.1 GCA_026419455.1 Candidatus Sumerlaeaceae bacterium
TTCCCCATCAGATTACTGGGCTAGCTCACCCAATGTCGTTCGTAATGTTTTGCGCGCCTTTGATGTCCAGCATACCGTGCGCTGGTTCGCCTCAATGGGCGTAAAACTCGTTGCCGAGAATTCGGGAAAATACTTTCCGGAAACCAACCAGGCACGGACGATACTCGATGCTCTGGTAGGGTCGGCCCAAAAGCTTGGATGCATCTTAAGAACGGGATGTCGTGTAGAGCACCTATCCGTGGGATCACACGGGTTTCAGCTCAAGTTGGGAGAAGAGCCTGGCAATGTCCTTTGGGCGTCCCGCGTCATTGTAGCAACGGGTGGCTTGGCTCTTCCGAAATCAGGCAGCGACGGTGTTGGTCTTCAGTGGCTGCGTTCGCTCGGTCATTCCATCGTAGAACCAGTTCCTGCACTTGTTCCTCTGGTTTTGCAGGCCGACGAGACGGTCGGCGGACGGTTTGCGGAGTTTGCAGGAGTCAGTTTTCCCGGTCGTGTACGTTTCATCAGCATTTCTGGCGATGTGTACGAAACCTGTGGCCCCGTGCTGTTCACTCACTTTGGCATAAGTGGTCCCGCTATCCTCGATATTTCTCGCCACGTGAGCAGAGAATTACGACATGGTGGACGCGCACCGCTCCTCCTCTACATTGGTCACGAACGGTTTCACTCGTCCGAAGAGGCACTTGCTTATCTGCGGCGATGCCGCGCCGCCTGCGGCCAACGCCAAGTTTCAACTATCCTCGCGGAGCTTTTTCCGGCGCGGCTTGCTAGGTGCTTGGCCGGTTCTCTTGCCGAAAAAAAAGTCGGGCAACTGAATCGGGAACAGATGCTCCAACTTGCTCGTACTGTGAGCGCTCTAACTGTGCGAGTGATAGGCGATAAGGGATTTGCCTTAGCGGAAGTGACCGCCGGTGGGGTTGACCTTCGGGAAATAGATTGGCGCTCGATGGAATCGCGACTCGTGCCCGGCTTGCACCTGTGTGGAGAAATCTTGGATGTGGATGGTCGGATCGGCGGATTCAATTTCCAATGGGCATGGTCGAGTGGCTCATTGGCAGGAAAGGCGGCCGCTCAAGCATTGCTGAAAGAAGGACCTCGGCCGAGGTGAAAGGATGATTGAAAGGTGGCCACGTTGCCCTCAAGTCTGTCATTATCCTGGTAGAACCCCATCCTCATCTAGCACCAACCCTTAACGCCTTTGCTCCCTACCGATCCACGTTTCGGTCCGCTTACGGTCTGAAAATGTTCACGTGCTCACTATTGTGTCGGAGAGGGCAAGACTCGCCGGGCCAAAAAGAGGGACACACCTCTTTGGCCCTTAGCAACATTGCGAGGGCGAAGCCTAGAAAGTCATTCCGCATAAGTAGGGCTCGAACTTCTTCGCAGGGCCAATAGAAGCGAAGGAAACGGGACGATCCTTGAGGTATCTTTCCGCCGCCTCTTTCACGTCGTCAGGGGTTACCGCATTGAGGCGAGCAAGCACGTCGTCGACAGGGATGTAGTCGCCAAAGAAAATCTCACATTCCGCCAACCGCCCCATTCTCGTGGCACTGTTCTCCATACCTAGAATGAGAGAACTCTTTATTTGTTGGCGGGCACTCTCGACCTCTTCTTCAGTGACGCCTTCGGTGTAAAGTTTTCGCACTTCATCGAGGCAAATACGAATCACACGGTGGATGTGACGCGGACTCGTGCCCCCAGTGACGGCGATGGCTCCCGCATCACGGAACGAACAATCGAAGGTTCCGATTGAGTAGGCAAGACCGTGTTTCTCGCGAACTTCTCGGAAGATACGTGATGACGTAGATCCACCGAGAATCGTACTGAGGATGGCAAAAGCGTAGCGGTCCTCGCTCCGTCGTGGCGGACCATCCGTTCCCATGCAGAAATGTACCTGTTCGGTCTCGCGATCAACGTTGTAGCTTTGGTAGGCGGGCGCCGGCGGCTCGATGGGATTTCGCTCCCACCCGTTCGGTTCAATTGGCTCAAAAATCCTTCGCAGCTGCGGCTCAATGCGTCTCAGATCGAAATTTCCGGCGATCGCTATAACAATCCGGTCAGGCGCAAACTCCCTGTTAAGATATCGGAGAATATCCTCGCGTCCAAAGCGCTCGATTTTCTCGGGTGTTCCCAAAATGGGTCGTCCGATCGCGTGATCCGCATAGAGGTGATCGAGATATACGTCGAGCACGAGCTCATCCGGCGTATCGTTGTACATCTTGATCTCCTCAAGTACAACGTTGCGCTCGCGCTGGATCTCGTCCGGCAAAAACAAGCTTTCCAAATAGATTTCTGCCAACAAATCGAGAGCCGGAGCTAAATGCTCATCAATCACTTTGGCAGAAATGCAGATGTTCTCCTGCGTTGTGAATGCATTGAAATTTCCCCCAAGCTTGTCCATCAATGTCGAGAGTGTCACAGCATCGTGCCGTCTTGTGCCTTTGAAAAACATGTGCTCGATGAAGTGCGACAAACCGTGTTCCTCGGGCGTCTCATTTCGGCTTCCAACCTCGAGGTAAATTCCTACGGATGCACTGCGCACGTAAGGAATACGCTCCAAAACTATGCGCACGCCGTTGGGGAGGACTATCTTTCTGAGTTGTTCCATTTTGTTTGTCGCAGCTGCGCTGAATTTGGGGGGAATCAACCGTTCGACGTGTGTTTGACTCCGGGGCGCCCCAAAGTCAAGGTTTCCGTCCAACGGCATAGACAAATACCGCCGAAACACTCCGGCATTTAGACGCCAGTGGCAAAGTCCGTTCAGCCAACCCCAAAGAGCGTCCCTCAGAAAGAGACTCAGAAAACGTCCATCTTTAGGGATCTATTCAGATATTCAATTTATTCATAAAATGTAACTTATGTCACAAGATATGAAGCAAGACGCGCGCTTAACGCTAGAAAACGACGATTGTAAGCCAGTGTTTCAGGAAGGTTGTCAAAAAACCCGAGGAAACAACCAGCACAGAGGTCAGCTGCCAAGAGAAGCACCGTATCTTCAAAGTGTTATGGAGTTACACTTCTAGATAATATTAGACTACTAGATTAATAGTGAATTTTTTCTGCAACTATTTTCTATTTTGGACGTGAAGAGGGTCGATAAGGATGTCTCTTCCCACTAAACCAAGGATG
Source organism: Candidatus Sumerlaeaceae bacterium (assembly GCA_026419455.1). Taxonomy (GTDB): domain Bacteria; phylum Sumerlaeota; class Sumerlaeia; order Sumerlaeales; family Sumerlaeaceae; genus DRVG01. The sequence continues at coordinate 3,130 of JANZZJ010000022.1, forward strand.
TTTTTTGATCGGAGCAACGCAAAATGACAGTTCGACAGGCCCAAAATATCACGTGGCATCCTGGCCACGTTACCCGTGAAGAGCGAAACAATCTGCTGGGACAACGGCCATGCTGCATCTGGCTGACTGGCCTCTCTGCTTGCGGCAAGAGCACCATCGCCATGGCCCTAGAACAGGTACTCATCCAGCGTGGGTATCCGGCCTACGTACTCGATGGCGACAACATACGTCATGGACTTAACAAGAATCTTGGCTTTTCCCCAGAGGACCGTGCTGAAAACATTCGGCGTATCGGAGAAGTTGCAAAGCTGTTTGTGGATGCAGGACTGATCGTCATCACCAGCTTCATTAGCCCCTACCGAGCGGATCGCGACCGTGTTCGCTCGATTATGCTTCCAGGGGAATTCATCGAAGTGTTTGTCGATGCTCCCATAGAAGTTTGTGCTGCTCGCGATCCCAAAGGTCTCTACGCGAAAGCCTTCCGCGGCGATATCAAGGAGTTTACCGGCATCTCACCGGAAGCTCCGTATGAACCACCCCTCTCGCCCGAAATCCACCTGCGAACAGATACAATGAACGTTGAAGAGTGCGTGGAAACCATCCTTCAGTACCTGCTTGCGCATCATTACCTGCAAGGGGGTGTGGGGGCGAAAGGGCGCTCTAGCTAACGACAACTCGCTGACCACGTGATTCTCTATTCGGCCCCGGCGTGAGGTTGTGACACGCGCCATTTCTCAAACCACGCACGAAGCGCCTGAGCCAGCTCCCCCGCACTCGCCCATCGCTGATCACGATCTTTTTCAAGGCACTTGAGAATGATCTGATTAAGCTCTTCAGGAATTCCCGGAATGGGGCGGGCGGCTACGCGGCAATGTTGGTAGGCGATGTCGCCTTCCCTGAACGGCGGCTTGCCTGCAAGCAGTTCGTAAAACATCACGCCCAGCGAATAGATATCAGCACGGTGATCGACCGGCTGGCCCTGAACCTGCTCAGGGCTCATATAGAGCGGCGTCCCAATAACAGCGCCAGTTCGCGTTTCCCCAGTGAACTCCAAGGCCTTCGCTATGCCGAAATCGCTCAACTTAGGGGTTCCGTCGTCGGTGATCATGATATTCGGGGGCTTGATATCGCGGTGAACTATACCATGCTTGTGAGCGTACTCCAGTGCCTCGCAAATGGATAATACGATAGATGTTGCTTCTGCGATGCTAAGCTTTCCCTTTTGTCGCAAAACGCGTTTCAGATCCGTTCCCTTAACGAATTCCATGGAGATGTACTTTCGTCCCTTCTCCTCGCCAATGTCATGGATACGCACGATATTGGGATGGGCGAGCCGCCGCGCGGCGCGGGCCTCCGCTCGAAATCTTTGGACGGCCTCAGGATTCTGCGAAAGATTCTCTGGCAAAATTTTTAGCGCCACAAACTCATCAAGTTCGTTGTCCCGCGCTCGGTAGACAATCCCCATGGCTCCTCGACCAAGTTCTTCCACAAGCTCGTAACGGCTACGCGCGCGATCGCTCAGTTGCGTGATTAGCGTGGAACGGTCAAGTTCCATGGGATTCGAAGTGGCGCCGGCGAGAAGCTCAAACCGCTGCTTAACGTCGCGGTAATTCATGTCCGCCGCGAATAGAACGCGATAAACCTGCTTGGCGCCTACATAATCACCTTTTGCTTCATAACGTTGGGCGAGGCTGTAGAGGAGCTCCTTTACCTCATCATCTATGAGCAGTTTGCGGAACTCTTGAAAGGCAAACTCCAGCATCCCTTTGGCCATAAAACATTGCCCGAGAAGTTTGATCGATTCATTTTCGTAGCGGAAATCCTGAACAGTTTTTTGCAGAAGGGCTATAGCTTTGTCGTACTGGTCCTCCACCATGAACAGCTTAGCCAGCTCGAAGCGAATCTCGGTGTCGTCGGATTCGGCAAGCAAGGTTTCATAAAGCTCGCGCAGTTCGGCACGTACTTGAGCATCGGAGGGCGCAATCCGATAAGCCTGCTCCAGTAGGGGTCTGGCGGCCTCATGGCGTCCCTGCGCGCAGAGTAACCGCGCCTTCCCCGTCAGCGCTTTCGCGTTCATCGGATCTTTGCCCAAGATTTGCTCGTAGGCCTGCAAAATGTTCTTCGTCTCTGCTGGCTCGAGGGCTAAGAGCGACTCCAATTCCTCGCATGCTTCGTTGTGCTGACCCATTTCTGTGAGTAGTGTGACGAGGAACCAGCGGAGATCTAACCGATCCGGAGCATGGGCAAGGTAAAGGCGAACTTCGTCCAGCAATCGCTTGGTGTATTCGGGGCTAGAACGCAGAATTTCGCTAAGTTGGTCGAGCGCCTGCCCATAACGTCCGGCCATAGCGTGATGCCGTGCTAGCATAAAACGAACGTTTGGCTGGTTCGGCGATAGTTCTAGAGCTTTTGCATAAGCCTGCGCCGCATCGGCATCAACGCGATGTTTGCGCGCATAAGCTGAAGCAAGATTGATCCAGGCTTCAGAATCCTCAGGGTGGCGCCCCAAAACGTACTGAAATTGGGCGATCGCCTCGTCCAACCGATTAGCGGCCAGCGAAGCCTGTGCCACAAGCTTTTGAAGTTCTTCATTCTCCTTGTCAGATTGAAGGAGCCATCGAGCAAGCTTGAGCGCGTCCTCGTAGCGCTCGGCTTCCAGGTAATTTGTGGCGAGAAATATACCAAGATCTCGTGCCTGCGGTGCCTTGTGCAGCGCCCTTTCTATCACTTGAAGAGCATAGGGGTCCTTGCGATTAACGCGGACGTAAGCTCGTGCCAAAGCAACAAGATACGTCGCATTCTCCGGGTCAGTTCTCAGTGCTTCTTCATAGGCAGGAACCGCTTTTGCATCAGTGACGTCTTGCTGTGCGTAAATCTCAGCGAGGTCACAGTAAATGCTCGAGGTAGTCTCTCCGAGTTCGATGAGATGTTCAAGTGCGCGGCGAGCGCCGTCAATATCACCTCTTTTACGAGCTTCGCGGCTGAGTGCTCGTAGTAAGTACACATCGTTAGGATTCGCCTGAACGGCGCGTTTAAGGAGCTCAAACGTTGCTTCGTCGGGGACAAGACCGGCAGGCCCCAAACGCGCCACAGCAGCACAGCGCAAAAGGACACCGTTGTCTGGTTCCAAGGCTAGGGCTCGCTCGAAAATTTCTGCTGTCCTGGAATTAAGCACTTCACACGCAGAGTAGCAAAACGCCAGCACAAGTGTTGTTTCGTCGTCATGGGGATCTATTTCGTATGCCCGCTCGGCAAAATGTAGGGCCTGTTCCGCATGGCCTGCACGTAGCTCGCACTTAGCAAGCTGACGGAGAGCCACGGCCGAATCGGGCCTTAGGGCAAGCAAGGCTGACGCTGCCGCACGTGCCTGATCGTCCACTCTTCGGGCGACAGCTTGGGCTCGGCATAGACCTTCCAGGAATCTCGGATCTTGTGTGCGCTTGGGAAATTGTTTTTCAAAAAGCGGCAGGGTTTTCTCGTTAAACTGATTCGTTGCGAGGTATAACTCGACGAGTCTTTCCTCAACGTCGGGTGCAGATGTACCCTCCTTTTCAGCAATTCGATAACAACGAATTGCCTGTTCGAGTTCTCCGCGCGATTCGTAGATGCGTCCCGCGTGATAAGCAAGATCGCCCCGATCATCTTCGAGTACAGCGAGAGCAATCTGATACAACTCAAGAGCCTCCTCGCTGTGATTGCCGCGAGTAGCGTAAGCTCTGGCCAAAGCAATGGTGAATTCACTGTTGTCTGGGAACTGTCTATGTGCCTCTTCAAGTACCGAGAGTGCCTCTTCCTCTGTGGAGCGCTCCCACAAAATGTACGCTTGTGCCAGCAACCGCAGAAATGCGAGATTCCTCGGTTCCTTTTTGCGTAATTGTTGAAGTAGTGCCACGGCTTGAGGGTAAGCCTGAATTTCCAGAAGTTTCTCCGCCCGCTCGGCAGCGCTACGAAGCGAGCGCACGCGCACACCTACCCAGACTAACCCACCTGCCGCGCCCAGGAACGCAATGATTCCCGAAAGATACCACGCCCAATACTGCCGTAAATTGGTTTTGCGCCGAAGTGACAGTGCCTCAGGATGGGTCGCAACATGCGAAAGAAGCTCGTCGAGCTTCGCCTTGCATTCAGAGTAACGTCCTTCCTGATAAAGATTGTGGGCGACCTTGAGTTCTTCATTGAGAAGCTGTTCGAAGCGCCCAACCCGTTCTCGAATTCGCTCCAAGGTGGTTGTTGTCACACGGCCGTTTCGTTCAAAATTCCCGCCGAAAGCCAGCGTGGGGCATTGAGCTCCTGAAATCCCTCGCTCGATCAGTCCTACATAGATGAGCCGTGTGCGATTTCGTCCGAGAAAGACAAGTTCTCCGTGACCGGAACCAGACAGGTTTCCAGTAAGGAGCGTGCTGTTTGCAATCTCCTGAATGTTGGCTACAGCCGAAAGTGCCGACTTTGCTGGCTCAACAATGTGCAACAGTCCTTTGCCGTCGCCCGCAAGCGCTCGATAATTATTGTCGCCTAGGGCTAAAAGCGATACTGCGCTGAAGGGGGGAGCGTTCGCGCCGTAGGGTTGTCCCCGCGTCCTAAAGCCTGCGCCAGGTGCATAGCTAATCAGTGCGCTTGCTGTTGCAGCAACAAGGTCAGGCATTTGATCGTTGTCGAAGTCACCGCAAAGTAAGTGCCCAATCGCTGGTCCAGCCAACTTAATCTGGCTTACCGCAGTTTTTAGCTGCTGGCTTGAGGGATCGTAGAGCGCAGCGAACAAGCTTCCCGCATTGGTGCCGAACACGAGAACGTCGCGACCAAGTCCAAAGAAATCGGCAGCGACAATGTTAGTGCCGATCGAATGACCTTGCGGAGCATGCCAAATATAACGTCGTGCTGGGTCATTTGTGCAAACCGCAACAACTTTCCCTAAAGCTGTGCCGACGAGAATCTCTGGGCTGCTATCTCCATCAATATCACCGATGCTGGCTGGCTGGTTGACTCGACCGAGAACTATGGTTTCACCCGTTGGTGCCTCAATGGTGTTTGGCACTGAGAAGCGGATAGAGGGCACTGCACCGTCGAACTGGACAAAGTAAATCTTCCCTGTTTCGTCGCAAAGGACCACCGCATCGCGGGAGCTCTTTGATGCGGCATCGTTCCACACCACCGTCGGTGCCACGGAAATCGGTGCACCAATGCTTAACGTGGTCACCAATTTCCCACTCCCACCGTGGAGAAAAAACACTTCACCTGACGTGCTTGCCACTGTGACAATGGCCTCACCAGTTTGCAACAGGTTGCCTACCACGGGGGCTGTTAGGCCTTTAGATCCGAGAGTCGTCTGCCATAATCGCTCGAGGGAAGGCAGCGCATAGGCGGCTACTTGCCCCTCAACGCTGGTGAGGAGCACTTCGTATCGTCCGTCAGCATCAATGTCGTACACTACCGGATCGTTAGCGGATCCAAACCCAAGAACTTTCGTTGCTACTTTAAATTGCTCCGCGTGAACTACCCCGTGGAGAAGCGTCAAAGCTCCGCACACAACAAACAAGAAATGCCCCCTCTTTGATAGCATCATCTTGAACATCATCACATCACCCTGCCAACTAACCTGTTAGTAGTCGGTCCTAGCACAAAACCAAAGGATCCATTATCTTCATTTTTGCTTTAGATCGCGAAACTCATTGAACCCATCCTGCAAATCCCTGGGGAGCACCATCTGGTTGAACGAGGTCTCGGCGGAATTGTTCCCAGAGAAGTGGCCCATAGACTGCCACATCTCGCCCGACACGCCTTAGCCGGTCAACTACCTGGTCGTTTACGATATTCCCTAAGTCGTCAAAATCGCGGGATGATGCTCCTACGTTGTAGGGAAGAACCCATGCATGGCAGTAAAGCAGGCACGCACGCAGGTTGTCTAACGAGCTGACTCCTTGGCTACCGCCGGTGGCCGCGACGATGCCAAACAGTTTGCCGGAAATTTCGGTGTAAACGAAATCAAAAAGATTCTTCAGGGCTCCGCTCATGCACCCATGATATTCTGGGGTCCCAACGATGTAACATTCCGCTTCCCTTATTTTCTGTACCACTGCTTGAATGCGGGTGTCATCTTTGTAATCACGGTGGGCTTCAAAAAGAGGCATGGGATGCTCTCGCAAATCGAGCAGTTCCGTTGCTGAACCGCATTCTGCAGCCGCTTGCAACGCGAGTTCTACCATGCGCCGGGTGTGCGAGCCCTCGCGTAGACTCCCACTTATTCCTAGAACCTTCGGCATTTGACGGTCCTCGTTTCTAATCAAGGTCGATGGTGTCATCTTAGACATGCTGGATGCAAGAAAGCTTTTGCATGGTAACTGGCTACATGCGGTGAAATATAGGAGCTTCTTGACGTTTCACAAGGTGAGCCTAATAACAAGCCTACCGTTGGTGTTTTTAACTGGAAATATGTTAAGAGAGCGATTTCGCCTATACCTGATCACTGACGACACCGGGCGACCTCTGCGGGAACTTATCGCAATTGTTGAAGCAGCCCTGCAGGGCGGTGTGACTGCCGTGCAGCTCAGAGAAAAGCATGCGTCGGTCACGGATTTGTCGCGCATGGTTGAGTCAATCGCCCCTATATGTAAGCGCTATGGTGCACTATTTCTCCTCAATGCCGCCTTGTGGCATCCTTCCCTGCCACTGGACCAGGTAGACGGACTTCATCTGCAAGCATCCACCTGGTTCCCATCATCCCCGAAAGGTGCGCTTGCTCGTTGGCTCGCAGAAAGGCCCCAAGCGGTCGTAGTTTATTCCGCGCATTCGCTAGAGGAAATGAGCCGAGTGTTCGCGACAGGCGTCCGCGCTATGACCATTAGCCCAATCTATCTCACACCCAGCAAGGACGGAATCCTATCCCCTTTAGGTCCAGCAGCTATTAATGTAGCCCGTCGAGAGCTGCCCAATGCAACCATTATTGCCCTGGGTGGAATTGCATGTGAAAATGTAGCTGAGGTCATCGCCGCTGGCGCTGACGGGATTGCTGTTATTCGCGCCATCTTTGCCGACTCTAATCCTGAAGTTGCTGCGCGGCGCTTACGGCATGAGGTCGATTTGGCGCTCACCACTGCCGGGTGGGTTCCAGAATGAGGCCGCATAAAGTTGGGCGTTTTGATGTTGATTTTCCGTTGAGTGCCCTCGCGTCTCGAAGGGTTCAATATAACTTACGAGAAAACGTACGCGCCCACTTTTGCGCGCAGGAGAATTTCCCCGGAAAGGAAAAACGGTTGTGGGATCTGTGCGGTGGTCAGGAATCATCTCGGCCTATAGGGAATTTTTGCCCGTTGGAGTTGATTCGCCAATCGTTACTTTGAATGAAGGAAATACGCCCCTCATTCCGGCTCCGGCTGTGTCAAGAGAGATCGGGCCCCAGGTGGATGTCTATCTTAAATTTGAAGGACTCAATCCCACCGGGTCCTTTAAGGATCGGGGTATGACGATGGCCGTGACGAAGGCCGTCGAAGAAGGCTCGAGTGCCGTTATGTGTGCAAGTACAGGCAACACTTCGGCCAGTGCTGCTGCGTATGCAGCCCGAGCTGGCATGAACTGCATTGTCATTATTCCCGACGGCAATATTGCCCTGGGGAAACTGGCGCAAGCATTGCTGCACGGGGCAAAAGTGTTCGCTGTTGCGGGCAATTTTGACGATGCGCTGCGCATTGTTCGCGAAGTCACGGCGAAGTACAAGATCACCTTGGTTAATTCAATCAATCCGTACCGCCTCGAAGGCCAAAAGACCGGCGCTTTCGAAATCTGCGATGTTCTTGGGGAGGCTCCCCAATACCATTTCATCCCCGTTGGAAACGCTGGCAACATTACCGCTTATTGGCGTGGCTACAAAGAATATTACGCCAAAGGCCTCGTTAGCGGGCTGCCCAAGATGATGGGTTTTCAGGCCGAAGGGGCAGCGCCCATCGTGCGCGGACACGTCGTCGAAAAACCCGAAACGCTTGCCACGGCCATCCGGATCGGAAATCCCGCAAGCTGGAAATTGGCGGAGGCTGCACGAGATGAGAGTGGTGGCGTTATTGACATGGTGTCGGACGAGGAGATCGTGGAAGCGTATCGGTTTCTCGCTCAAAGCGAAGGTGTTTTTTGCGAGCCTGCTAGTGCCGCCAGTGTCGCAGGTTTATTGAAATACGCCCGCCAAGGTTTTTTCACCAGACATCATCCAGTGACTGTGGGGCCTCACGCCACGTCTGGCAAGGTGAGGATCGTATGTGTTCTTACCGGACACGGTCTCAAGGACCCCAAAAATGCGATAGAATTTTCCCCCAAACCCATATCGGTCCCTGCCAATGTAGAAGCCATTCTCGAGCATGTTGCACTTGAAGAGCGCTAAGCGGTTACGGTAAACGCAAAGCATGGGGTGCAAAATCTTAGTCGTAGATGACGAGTTTGAAATAGTCGAATTCATTAAAGCAATTTTGAAAACTAAAGGGCATACGGTTCTCGTCGCTTACGACGGGGAGGAGGGGTGGAACACCCTCATCCGAGAGAAGCCCGATTTAGCCATTGTGGATTTGCGCATGCCAAAAGTGAGTGGTCTGGAGTTGTGCCGCCGCGTCCGTCGGACGCCGGAAATCGCCACGATGCCATTAATGGTCATTTCATCCCTGGGTGCTGTATCCGACAAGCCGGAATCTTTTTGGGCAGCAGGACTGAGGGCAGATGATTTTTTGAGTAAACCATTCGATCCGCTTACACTGCTTGGGCGCGTGGAGTTTCTTCTACGTCGACGCATTTATCTTTCTGAGGCCAACCATGCTCGGGAAGTTGAAGCATCCCAAGCGGTCGAAGTACCAGTGGAGCGTCCCCCCGCTAATTGGAAATCCAATCCGAAAGAGGTTGTCCGCGTTTTCGTAGAAAGCTGGAACCGTAAGGATTTTGCAACCGAGTACGAAACGCTAGCGGAGGAGATGCGAGGAGGCGCAACTAAAGAGGAGTATATGGCCCGCCGGTTGAAAGCGTACACTGAAATGGGAGGACAGCGTACGGAACAACGGGTGCTTGATGTATACGAGAAAATCAGCCACATGATGGCCGCTGTGGATTGCTTGCGCGAGGATCGCGTTGGGGGGCAGGTGATTGCCAAGGATGAGCGTTATATGCTTCGCAAGACAGCAGATGGCTGGAAAATTGTGAGTGTCCGCAGTCGCCCCATCTCCAAGAGCAGTGATCTATAAATTGCCGCAAACATCCCCCTGATCGTGTTCCCCCTTGCCCGCTGTGGGAGGCTTCAGATCGTCGTGTTAGGCGGAATAACGGCATTCTTGAGCACCACGATAACGCCGTCGCGGATGCATGCGTGTTCTCCCGAGGCGTGCATCGTGCCGGTTGCATTAATGATTTGGCAATTTTCACCGATTCGCACATTCTTATCAATGATCGCATTACGGATGATGCAGTTAGGCCCGATGCCGACAGGAATCCGCCCTGATGGCAACTCCTGCTCGTAGAAATCGGCTCCCATTACAATGGAATCCTCGATCACGGTGCCTTCGCGAATTACTGAGCGAATCCCAATTACGCTGTTGCGGATAATCGACCTTTCGATCGTACAGCCTTCTGCTACCAAAGTACGCTCAATTTTGGAATCGATGATTTTGGAACATGGGAGCAGCCGAGCATGCGAAAAAATGGGGAATTCAGGATCATAAAAGTCAAATGGGGGCTCATCTTTTAATAACTCGAGATTAGCCTGATAAAAGCTCCTTACGGTTCCAATATCTTCCCAGTAGCCATGAAAGAGATGAGCATGAACTTTATAGCGATCCAGGGACCAAGGAATAATTTGTTTTCCAAAATCATGCGATGGATTTTCCTCCAAAGCTTCGACGAGCACCGGCACTCGGAAGAGATAGGTACCCATGGAAGCGAGAAAAGGCGTTTGCGAACAGTCGAGGCCTGCATTTGCGGCTGCTTCCTCGGGCATCCGCAGCTTAGGAAGCTCTTCAGGGACAGGTTTTTCCCTAAACCATCGGATGCGTCTGCTTTCATCAATCCCCAAAATGCCAAGCTGAGGAGCCTGTTGCTCGCCAACCATCTTGCAGCTTATGGAGATGTCTGCGCAGTCGGCAACATGTTCCTCTATCATCGCTTGGAAGTTCTGGCGATAGAGAGCATCACCCGATAAAATGAGAAAGTGGGTCACTTCACCGTCGATGATGTGACGCAGTTGGCGCCTTACGGCGTCCGCCGTGCCTTGAAACCAGCGCTCGGTTTCGATTGTCTGTTCTGCAGCGAGGATCTCCACGAAACCGCCAGAGAAATCGTCGAAGCGGTAGGTCTTGGAAATATGACGATTAAGCGATGCTGAGTTAAACTGCGTGAGCACAAAAATCTTGCGAATGCCAGAATTAATGCAATTGCTGACAGCAACGTCAATAAGGCGATACTTGCCTGCGAGCGGCACGGCGGGTTTTGAGCGATACCTGGTGAGAGGATCCAAGCGTGTTCCACGCCCGCCGCCAAGGATGACGGCAGTCACATTGACCGAATTTTTTCGCAGCACTGATCAACGTTCTCCCATCAGTTTTAGATAAAGCGATTCTGTTTTTCTCACCATAACATCCAAGCTAAATTTCAGCGCAGTCTGTCGTGCAGAAACGCCTAGACGTCGGCAAAGCTCGGGACTGCCCGCAAGCCTTCTGAGCAATCGTATGAACTCCACGGATTTCGGCAGTGGACCGGCCGGCGTCGTCTCCATTGCGAGGACCAAGCCGTTAACTCCATGATCTATAATTTCTCTTGCCCCTCCGACATCGCTAGCCACGACAGGTAGGCCAGTTGCCATAGATTCTAAAACCGTATTGGAAAAGCCTTCGCGACTCGAAGGAAGGATACTTATATCTGAGGCCGCAAGGAGGCGCGGGATATCGTCCCTGCTTCCCAAGAAGACCGTGTGATGTGTTAGTCCATACTTTGCCGAGAGCTGTTTTAATTCGTCTTCAAGCGGGCCGCTCCCCGCAAACAGAAAAATTAAGTTCGGGTAGTCGCGAATGAGTTCCGAAGCATGCTCGATGACGAAGCGATGATTCTTCTGCGACACGAAACGTGCTACCATGATGACAACAATGGCTTCGCGCGGTAAACCCAGCTTCTGACGAATGAGTTCTTTTTCCGCTTGGGAGACGGGCCGAAATTCTTCAGTGTCCACGCCGTTGTGAAGCGTCGCAATTTTCTCTTCAGGAAGTGACAGATTTTCGATCACGTTGCGCCGCACGGCGTCAGAAACAGCCAGATTTAGATGACGGCGCCGAGCGAGAAAGGCGTCTAGCTGGCGCTGCCTCCACGTCTCCCAAGTATCAACATTGTGATAATGGCCAATGACCCGCACTTTTTCTCCCAAGATCGATAAAACCGTTGCGGGGGTATTGGCTCGGTACATGTGGGCGTGAACGATATCGACACTCAGTTGCCGAAGAATCCGATGAAGCTTCCACAACCCTATTGGGTCCAGGCGACTGCTAAAGGGCACGACATGGACAGGAACTCCTTGCTGCTCAAGTTCATCCGCGAGTGGCCCCCGTTCGCGAAGGCAGCAGAGGTATGGCTCAAAGACGTCACGATTGAGTCGGGGCAAAACAGAAACAATCTTTCGTTCAATGCCCCCCTGGGGAAGCCACGTAATGAGGCGTAGAATTTTGATCCTCTTCATTGGCTGCTCGAAGCTGAAAGGGACATACCGGTGGTTTGCACGGAAGTGAGTGCGGTTGAACTAGTCGCCGTGTCTCCCTCCATCCATAAATTGATGATGTTCCGTAATCCCGAACAATCTACCGTGACCTGTACGTAATTACGGGCGAGATGAGTCTCGATTTTCGCCGCAAAGCCAGAGGTGCTTGCGGCACTGGGGGGCGTCAGCCCCTCAAGTAGTTTAGCAGCCTCACCCAATCTTTTGAGGACCGTAGGTTGCTCGACAAAGAACTGGGCTACACATTTTAAGCGGTCGGAAGAGACTATGTCTAACGAAACAACAACCCCCTGAATGTCAGAAAACGCGACGTTATGTTTCGCTAGTGCATCTTGAATGCGTTGCCAGGTTTTTTGCTGTTTCCAAGTAGCCAACAAATATTCCAGAAATGAACCAATCGCGTTGTTTTCGTTCACCAGAGCGAAACAAAGGTCTTCCTCGGCTTTGGCTTTGTCGGTGTTCAACTCGCCATAGTAGGTCATAAAGCGCTCGGACGGTGTCCCCTTCGCTTTTTCAGGGCGACTGAAGGATTCTGCGGTCGCGGCATCGTCACTGACCACGAACTTGGTGTGAGCCAGTACGAGGATAAGGGCGGCTTCTTTTTCGTTTCCTCCCAATCGGAAAACTAGCTCGGTCGGTGTTTGCGACTGCGGGCTGAGACCGAGAGATTGCACTGCCATGCGGAAAAGAAGGTAGCCGAAGAAGTGACGGAATTGCGCAACCACCGCGAAATGGGGTTTGGTCTCCTGATCTCTGGGGCGCTCCAAATATAGGAAGGTGCTCGGATAGATAATCCAATCTGTGCTTTGGCGTGCTAGTGTAATTGCGGAATGAAGAGCTTGCTGGTCGCGTGGCTGCAAATCGTGGCCCAGCTTTTCCTGGATGCGCCTCGCAAAATAATTAATAAGATCACTTGTTCCGCTGTCCGCAGAGGAGAAACGGCATAGTCCGAATCCCACCGTACTGCTAGTGAGCCAACGATCAGGTCTGACCAGCGGATACGGCCGGAGTGCAAAATAAGCAATCGCGAGGCTCCCCACTATCAACGCCACAAGGAAAGCGAGACAGCCACAAGTACATCCCCATCGTCGTTGACGATGAGCGGTTTCTTCCACCGATGTGAGAGGTTCAGGTTTCTGAGGCATAGCAGACTTTTGTGCTACTCTGTGGCCATAACGTCAGATGTAAAGGCAAAACTTCTGTGTCTCCGACGTATCCATCTGGGGACGTTACGCAAGCCACAGAATAAAGAAACCGGGCGACAACGCTAAGTTGTCGCCCGGCACGCGGTTATCGTATAACGCGTTACGCGATTACTGCTTCACGCGATAGACGTCACCCGGGCTGACCGTTCCGTTGGTCGGGTCATAGGTGAACGCCTTGTTCTGCGCACCACCGATGCCGCACTGGAGAGCGAGGCTGGGCTGAGCAATAGCCACATCATATAGCGTCTCCACTGCGTTTGTTCCTGCACCGGCGCCGCTCTTTCCGAGGTTGGTTCCCTGCGCCTCGTCCGTATCCGGACCCGGGCTCCAGAGGATCCAGCCGTTCGCATTTGCGAAGTAGCAGAAAGTAGCTCCCTTCGTGTCAACGAACGGATCGGCCGGATAGCTGGTGATATAACCGACCGGTGTGGTTAGCAGTCCGATCTGCGTACCACCGCGGTTCGCAAAGCTGAACACGTATTGTAGCTGTGTCGCTGTGTTGGTCGGGTTAGCGAACTTATTAAAGTTGCCAGCTCCCGTCGGATTGACGGGGATAGTGTTATTAGGCGCCGCGCAGTTACCCGATCCCTCGCGTGCTGCAGCCGGATACAGGTTGTTATCGACAAAGTACGCCTCGATGGCAGTGGCCAACGAGCGCTGATCCGACTTCGCGCGCGACACCTTCGACCGGACCTGAGCCTCCAAGAAGTTCGGAACCGCGATAGCTGCCAGAATCGCGATGATTGCCACCACGATCAACAGCTCGATAAGGGTAAAGCCTTTCTTCATTACAATTCCCTCCTTTCCGGGAAAAATTTTTTCGGGTTTATCCCGATTCTACCCGCGTTTATGGAGCGCTTTTTGGGGCTGTCAATACCAAAAATCACATCCGGCTAAGTAAAAAAGTCACCACCATAATACCAGCTAAGACTCCGACGAGTTTCAGGCTCCTCCGTTGCCATTGCCACAGCAAATGGCCACGTGGAGCCTTTGGTTCCTGAGCCAGCGTATAGATGCCTGCCACAACCAGCGTTAGGTAGATCAGCGATGGAACAAAGTAGACCCCACTCACGATTGTTCTTCCCCCTGCTCTTCTTGAGGGCGATTAATTCGTTTCTTGCCGTAGAAGTGGTCGTATGTGCTAGTGAGGACGAAATAATTGAGCCCACCTGATACCAAAATGTAGAACGAGCCCAAATCGGCCCAACAGTACGACTCATCGTAGGGCAGCACGGCCCATCTGCCGCCGATGACTTCGGGAATGAGGCTGATAAGAGCCGCCCCACCGTTAAAAATCTGGGTGAGAAATGTTAATAGGGAAACAATATTGAATCCTTCGTGCGACCATCGAAACTCCGGAAGAAAAACACCACCACGCAACGCGCAGCCTAGTAAAAATGTTAACTGAATTGCAAGAAAAACCACTACGCCTCGTCGACGCAGTCCGTTGACGTAGTAACCGTAACCGGGAATCAACCAGCTCAAAAAGAGAACGCGCCACACTCGTTGTCCAGGAATAATCATCTACCTCTCTATTGGGGTTGCTTCGTTCGCTGCCATGAATCACCTTTTGCTTATGCGCGACCTGAGAAAGAAATTCTTTTTCTTGTTGCTGTCAATCTTTCTTGCATGGCTTTCGTGCTCACTGGTTGCCTGCCCAAAAAAAACGGTGCTGCATCTCCCAGCCCAGGCCAGAACGTCGTCCACCAAACTCAAACTTGCTGCCCAAATACCGCTTTCCCGGGCACGCTCGGCTCTACGTGTCGGAAAATATTTGTTTATCGCGCGAAATTTCGATGGAATGAGCGTAGTTGATATCACCCGACCTATCTCGCCGCAGATCATTGCAAACATCAGCCCCCAAGAAGTCCAGCCTCTTGACCTAGTGCTTTGCTCGAATCCTCAATACGTATTTATCGCTGACCGCTTTCGTGGCTTGCTCACAGCCGATATCTCGCGGCCCGACAAATTTACAACATGTGCAGCCTTAAAATTACCAGGCATTCCCACTCAAATCCATCCTTTTAGCTACCACGGACAGCAATTGCTCGCTATTGCGGCTGGCGAGGGCGGACTCCAAATGGTTAATGTTTCGGACCCCCGCCGACCTCATTTGGTGAGTAGCTTTACGCTAGGAACAGATTATGCGACCGGTGTACGTCTTAGCGAAAACATCGCAGTGCTCGCGAATAACGATGACGGCGGGATGGAGCTTTTCGCTATTTGCGGCGGGCTGGAGTTGAAGCCGCTCTGGAGGATAGCTACAGTAGGGTATTGCGTTTCCGTCGATGTTCAGCCTCCTCTCATTGCTGCCGCCCTGCGCACTGGCGGCATAACCCTGCTTTCAACGGATGCCTTCGCCCGTTCTGTCAGCCTGTGTCGCCAACCCAACCCGACTGTCCAGCTACTCGCCCGCATAAGCAGGTTTCCCGACTACGTCCAGAAAGTGGCATTAGCGCAACCAGGAAAGCTTGTTGTTGCAAATAATGAACACGGCATTCAGCTTTACGACATTTCTGATCCTTGTAGGCCATGGCTTGAGGATTCCCTCGAGCTGCAGGGGGAGATTGTGGATATTCGTCTTGATGGAGATTGGATTTACGCTTGTGCTTGGGATGGTGGGGTGGCGGTTGTGCGTATGCTAAACGACTAGAAAGGAACTGCCTGCCCATGGTGACTTCTGGCTGGAGGATGGGGCGAGATCCCAATCTGCTCGTCTTAGCTCTTGGCTGCATCGCCCTTCTGGTGTTGGCTCTTTTTATTCCTTTCAGTGGTTTTTGGGTTGTCGACTCCGGACTGCGCTATCTTCAAGTTGTCAATATAGTGGACCGTCATCATTTCGGCGGGTTTTGGCTGGATTACCCCCTCCAGCAGTGGGATCCAGCTTTCGAACTTGTCCCATTTGGCCTAGTTCAGACTTTTGTCCACAACACGCGCTTATACGCTCAATATCCGCCTTGGTTTTGCTATGCATCGGCCCCGTTTTACGCCCTTTGGGGCCATGTCGGATTGCGGATTCTTCCTCTCGTGTCGGCCATGGGGCTGCTTCTGGGCGTCGCCGTGCTTGCCCGCCAGTGTGGTTTTCGTAATTATGCGCTTGTCGCCGCCCTGGTGGTTTTTGGAAGTCCTCTTTTGCCTTATGCGTATACTTTTTGGGACATCCTTCCGGCGCTTTTTTTCGGGGTTTGGGGACTTGTGCTTGCGTTGGAGAGCGAGCATCGCGGTTCAACACCGTTGGCTGTGGCCGCCGGCGTCACATGGTGGTTAGCCTTTCTGATGCGGGAAGAGTATTTGCTCTGGGTTGCAGCGTGCTTCCTTCCCATGCTGGTCAGGCCCACGGCTCGACGCTACGTCCTGGTCGCCGGGGCGGTTTTCGGTATTGGAGCCGTTGCGCTAATGGTTGTAAACCAAGCGCTCATTGGGAAACCGCTGTTCTTTCAAGCTAGCACGGGTAGCGGGAAGGCATGGGACTACACATGGTCAATCGCTTCGCGGGGCTGGGTGGCGTATCGCTACCTCGCTTTTGTGCAGGGAGTTCCTGCTGCCGACGCAGCGCTCTTTTGCGCGTTAGGCGCCGCGGCATTTTTACCATGCGCTGTTAATGATTTTCAGCGAATTATGCTCTTAACTGTCAGTTTGGCCGCAGCAGCCGTGGTGCGTTTTTTCGCTTGGGATTCTACTCAACCTATTGTCACCCAGTATCTGCTTAATTCTCTTGCGGTAGCAACGCCTTTGGCTTTCGCGGGCTTCCCGGCGTGGGATCTTTCATGCTGCGCTCAACATGCCGATCAAGAACGGGTCAGGCTGCGTACTGCCGTGGTGGCCGCCCTCCTGTTCTTAACATTTACGTTAGCACTCAGTGTTCCAAGCTCCGCTTTAGGCCTAAATTTCGGGCCACGCCTTCTCTTGCCCATTTACCCGCCTCTCCTGCTCGGCGGACTACACTTGCTCTGGTGGGCAATTAAACTCAGCCAGGCGAATTTGCGACGGTGGATCCTACTCGTCAGTGCTGCCTATTTGGCCTTTGGCTTCGCTGACTCAGGCGTTTACTTGACCCGCCTCGCTGTGCAGTATCGGCAGATTTCGCGCCTCGAAACATTTTTCGATAGAGTTGAACCACAACTTCCCATCGTGACGGAACAGAGCTGGTTCGTCACGATGCTGCCTAACATTTTCTACAAGCGAGTTATACTGCCAGGGTGGGATGGCGCTAAGGTTTCCAAAGTATACGAGCTGGTCAAGCAACTCTCACCGCAAGGGTTTCTCTACGTAACAAAAAGCCCATGGCACAGTGGGAACAAGGACGGTAGCCCCAAAGTTCTGCCGATTGAGATCCCCCCTAGCCTCCGCCCCGTAGATTCAGCTTTTTCTCTATATGTTTACAAGGTTAATCTCTAGAGTTCGTCATGCAGGGTTGGTATGCCCCTTGCTCCAAGGATACGTTGTCCACTTTCTGCCGCTCCACACTCAGCGAGAACGGTAGAATGGGATGGCAAAATCGCCAAGCTCCGGCAGCAGGGAGGCAGATCGTTACATGGCAAGGCTCGACACGAGTTTGAGTAGACCGTCGCCGCAACGCCAAATCCCGTGGAAAGTTCTCACTTTAGTTGCTTGCATCGGTGCCATTTGGGCCTTCATTGCTTACAAATACGTACAGTATCGCGTTCCTACACGTACACTCTCCGTGCAGCCAGCTGAGGCGGCCAGCTTAAAAGGGCGGGCAGAAGCGTTAAAGCTGCCTGCCCAACGGCCTAACCAATGGCTTCAAATCGTCAAAGAGTTAGACCTTAGCGAGGACCAAAAGAACAAGATTGAAAAAATTGCTGCGGAGACCACTGTTCCCAAAACCCTGCGGGCAAGAGTGAACAAAGTTCTCACCCCCCAGCAGCGCGAACGACTTACTTCGCGAGTCAAGGAATTAGCTGCTCAGCGCGCCGAACAGCAAAAGGCACGTGCTAATCGGGAGCAAAAGTACTATGGCACCGAAATACAATATGCTCAGCAAGCCAACCAGGTCATTCGCCAGCAACGGGAAGCCCGCCGCAGAATGGCGTTGCAGACGTCTCAAACATCACAGCCTCTTGTCCGTTGAGGAATTGTCCTTAGTCACCAAGTGGCGGCGATATGCCGTAGCGTGGCAGAAAGGACTGACCTTGATCGAACTATTAGTCGTTATTGCTATCATCTCGGTTCTCGCCGCTGTTGCCGTCCCGAACTTCCTTGAAGCCCAAGTTCGCAGCAAAATAGCAGTGGCCAAAAACGACCTCAGAACCATTGCCACAGCGCTCGAGACCTATCATGTGGACAACGGCCGCTATCCAGAAACTTACATCACACCGCGGTGGCAGCGATTTCAGTGTCTCACAACGCCGGTGGCCTACATAACGCGCATTCCCCGAGACCCCTTCGAAATGCGTTGGGACCTCGACAATTATGTGGACTGGTCCCCACGCCACTTTGCTTACAAGATGGGGGCCACGCCGCTCCAGACCCCACAACGGTTCGCCATTAGTTCAAATGGCCCTGATCTGGACGAAGACTCTGTACCTATTAAAGTTTATCCCGGCTTTTCCTGGACAGTGTTTCTTGGTTTGGATCCCGATTATGACTACATGATCTACGATCCTACCAACGGTACGGTTAGCAACGGTGATATTTGGCGCGTTAGCGATCATCAACTGCCATGACTTGAGCTAAAGGCTTAAAGCGTAAATCGGGACGAACCCCAGACAAAAAGAAAAAAGAAGGTGGCATGCGCTTGTCGTACAACGGTGATTTTCTTCTTTATTTTAGCTCCTTACGCATTGCTAACTTGTCTGCGAAGCGAAAATGGCTCGCCTAATTGTTGAGAAAGGTCACGATGCGGGATTTGTTTACCCGTTAGGAACGGGCGCTGTTACCATTGGGCGAAGTGCCTCATGTGAAGTTCAGGTAATCGACAAGCGTGTCAGTCGCCACCATGCTGTCATCCAACCCCAGCGCCACGGCTACGTGATTGAAGACCTCGGCAGCAAGAATGGGACCCTCGTCAACAACAAACCACTAGTCGGCAGAATCCAGCTTCACAATGGCGATCGGATTCAAGTGGGAGATTGCGTGCTTGTTTTCGAACTCGATGCCGACGAAGGTGAGAGACCCGACCCGCAAGCTCCTAAAACGGGTGGGGTGAGTCTCGACCCGAACGGCGAGCTCCAGTCGGCAGGCAGGGTCGTCATAGAAAGTTCCAGCAGGCACCAAGCCTATCAACCGGAATCGTTTTCGCGCGAACAGCTTAAGGACCCATTTGTCCGTTTGCGGGTTCTTTACCGTGTTACCGACTCCATTCGTTCTATTTGGGACCTAAAGGAATTGCTCCATAAGCTTATGGATATCCTTTGGGAAGTTATCACACCCCACCGAGGAATTGTTTTGCTTCGGGATCCTGAGGACGGAACGCTTGACCCAGTGGTGGTCCGCGTCCACGAGGGCGCTTCGGATGAGATCCATATTAGCCGGGGAATTGTGGAACGGTGCATGGCAGAGCAAGTTGCCATTCTGGTTTCTGACGCACCTTCCGATGTTCGTTTTTCCGCTAATGAGAGTGTTATCCGTGGCAGGATTCGCTCGGCGATTTGTGTCCCTCTCGTGTCGAAGAGTGGGGTGGAAGGTGTCATCTACATTGATTCGCAGGTGCCCGGCGAGGTCTACTATACTCAGGAAGACCTTGAGCTCATGAAGGGAATTGCGGCCCAAGCGGCGCTGGCCATCGAAAACGCCCGTCTTACAACTCAACTCATCGAGCGGCAAAAGTTGGAAAAAGAGTTGGAGCTCGCTCGTTCGATTCAGATTGCATTACTTCCCAAAAAGCTGCCAGAGGCGCCAGGAGTCTCTTTTTCAGCCATGAGTGTGCCTGCTCGGAAAGTCGGGGGAGATTATTACGATTTCTTCGAGCTTTCCGACGGTCGAATTGCGCTAGTGGTGGCAGACGTCAGCGGAAAGGGTATGCCCGCCGCAATCCTTACAGCCACGATCCGCGCCAGTCTCCGAATGGAAACGCACGTCCATCCTGATTTACCGTTGAGCCAGCTCATGGCGGCAGTAAACGCTTGGACGTGTAAGGACGTTTCGAACAATATGTTCGTCACGTTATTCTTCGGGATCTTTGATCCTCAGCGCCGAACGTTGGAGTACTCCAATGCTGGACACCTCCCCCCGCTACTATTTAAGCCCGACGGGAGTTACAGGCAGCTAACGGCGGGCGGCTGTTTTCTGGGCATTATGGAGTTCCTGGACTACGAAACGGAGATATTAGAAATCCAAGATGGAGATACCCTCGTGGTTCTTACCGACGGCGTCACCGATACTCATAACTCCCAAAAACAGGTGTTCGGAATGGAGCGAGTCATAGCAACCGTGCGTGACAACCTGCACCTTCCCCCCGAAGAACTGCGCGACGAGCTCTACGAAGCCACACTCCTTTTCCGTGGACCCGAAGAACAGTTCGATGACGTGACGATTCTTGTGGCCCGATTCTGATTGCGCGCCTCATGCCCGAATTTGACCTAGCGATAATAAGTCGCCAAGCCAAGACCCCACAGCAGAAATGCAAGAATGCGGGTAACCCACCTGAGAACGGAAGTGCCAATAAGAGCCAATAATCCCCCCTGCTGGCGAACTGCAAGACGCGCCAGCATGAACGAGCTGGCGAAAACTAACACTCCGAAAGCTACAATCCATAGACCGCCGATCTGTTGGGCTGTCATGACCGTTCCCTCCTCAGCGGTATTCCTTTTTTAATCAGACACCTGCTTTGTGACTTCAGTTCCCATGGGTCCTGTAACAAGCGTTACATCAAGCATCTAGGTGTGGAACATCAAAAACTTTCGGCTAGACATCAAGGTGTAAGATCTATCAGGAGAGACGGGATGGAGGCTTTCGAAGTGGATTTGCACTTCTCGATTCTCATGGCTACGTACAATCGCGCAACCCTGTTGCCCCGCGCTATTGACTCAGTGCTTAGGCAAACTTATTGGAAATGGGAGCTTATTATAGTGGACGACGGTTCATCCGATTCAACACAGGATGTTCTGACACATTACGCTGCCCAGGACAGTCGGATTATGATCCATACTCAGGGAAATAAAGGGCTCGCTCTAGCGCGCAACAGAGCGGCGCGTAGTGCTCGAGGCGATTGGTTAACATTTCTTGATTCCGACGACGAGTATCGTCCCACCCATCTCTCGCTACGGGCGGAGTTTATCCTTGCCCATCCTCACGTTGATTTCCTTCATGGTGGGGTCGAAGTGGTGGGTGAGGATCAGTATGTGCCTGACGTTCACGATCCGTCGAGGCGGATACATCTGCGCGAATGCGTTATTGGAGGAACATTTTTCCTTCGCAAGGATGCCTTTATTGCGCTCGGCGGATTTCACCAACCCGATTTCGGGTGCGATTATGACCTTTTCTGTCGCGCAAAAAAAATCCTTTCCATTGAAAAACTGGAATTCCCTACGTATGTTTATCACCGTGATGTTGAAAAAAGTATGTGTAAAGAAACGGGGTTGACGAGCCGATCAGGTGATCAACGAGGGGGGAAAAGCTAAGGTTACTGTGAGCAAAATAAATCGTAAAAGAGATATTATTTTTTCCATCGTCACCGTTGTCGCCGTTGTCCTCAATGGTGCCGGGGCGTTTCTGAACTATGTACTTTGGAGTGAAGGGCTTGTCGCGAGGGATCTTTACGAACAGCTTGTCGACATGGCCGGACCTGTTGCATTTGGGCTTGTCGTCACTTGCTTCGGGCTCACTGCTTTGGCTTACGCCCTAGGGCTGGATCCTTCCCGCAAAAAACGTCCCCACTTGCGAACGCTGTTTCTTATCACTTCCTTTTTCGTATTTCTAGGGGGGTACTTGTTGGGGCGCTGGGAGGTCTTGCCGGAAAACTCATTAGCATTTGGCGCGGCCGCATTTGTGGCTTTCGTACTAGCCATTGGCTGGAACTATGCTGAAGGAATAATCGGCCGGCTAGCGATAGATCTTGCACGAAAATCTTACGAGAGTGCCCCTGCCAGCGTCGCTTGTTTTTGGGCAAAAATTGGACTTCTGCTGTGGCCATCTCACCGCCCCGGCGAGAATGTGCTTGCTCTCTCCTTAGCGCGTCTCGGTAAATGGAAAGGAGCGGAACGCTTTATCGAACAGGCTTACCAGGACGGAGAACGCGACGCCGACTTGTGTCATGCCATGGGTGAAATCGCGGAGTCCCGCGGCGACTTGGTTGCTGCTGCCACTTATTATGAAGAGTCCCATAGGTTGGCACCGTCCACAGCACTTTTTCGCAAACTCATCTCCCTCCTGGAAACGATTAATCAGAAAAGAAAGGCTCTCGAACTTCTCCAGAAGTTGCCGACTGACGAGCGGCGCCACTGGGGCGAACATATCCGCGAGTTAACTTTCGAGGTCGGAACGCTTGAGGAGAAACGAGCACTCTGCCGCGAGTATGAACATGCGGAAGCTCCATTTGAAAAGGTCGTAGCCTGCTTTACGAGAATTCTCGAGCAACATCCCCGAGATGTTCCCACTCTCGAAGCCCTGGCGGAACTCGCCCATCGTCAAGCCCGACAAGAGGATGAAAAATCGTGGTTGATCCAGCTCATCGCCGTATGCCCAGAAGAGCCACGTTACAGGCGGCGGCTCATCGAAATCTGCCGATGGCAGGGCCGGATGGACGAAATTCTTGCCCAGCTTGACACACTGGTCGACCTTGGCCAAGCCACTCGAGAGGAGCGACTCGAGGCCGCAAATGAGCACTTTACTCGCGGCAATTACGATCGGGTCGAAACGATTCTTGCAGCCAGCCCAGAACTTAATAACTCAATGGAAGCTGCCTGGCTGCTTGCAGCCAGCCATTACGAGCGAGGTAATGTTGCTGAGGCCGCACGTCAGATCCAACGTGCACGCCATTTGCCAGAAGATAATCTCCCGGAGATCCATAGCCACCTCGTTAGCCTAGAACACCGCTTGCGTCAGTACAAGCTCGAAGAGGAGCTAGAAGTTCTTGCGGAGAAAGTTGCCCAGGAGCCCGAAAATCTCGAGTTACGGTTTAGCTACCTCGACCGTCTGGTTGCACGGGGCTTTGCCGATCGAGCTGTGGTTGGGCTGGAAGAGTTGCTCACGACCCGTCCTGAATTGCTCGACCGCATCCTTACGGAAGTCGAAAACCTCTTGCGACGCAACGGTCGCAATTTCCGGCTGCTCAGTTATCTAAGCGACCTTTATCTACGTCAGCGCCAGTGGGATAAGGTTTACGAGCTTCATCAGCAAATGTCGCAGGAGGCCGTCACTGGCATGAATGTCATGCTCGACGGTGTCCAAAAAATTCTAAGGGAGCATCCTTCCCATCCCCCGTCACTGCTCTTTATGGCACGTCATGTTGCCCAAGCCGGGGATGCGGAACATGCCTTGGAGTATGTTGACCGCTACTATAAGGCTGGTGGCGTCCGCGATGCAAGCGTTCTCCAGTTGGAATTCGACTTGGCTTTTACCGTCAAGAATGATGACCGGGCCATCCAAGTGGGGCACGAACTGCTCAAACTGGAGCCAAGGAATAAACCGCTCCTTCTTGCTCTGGCTGAGCTTGCCGCAAAAAAGGCTTCTTTCGGAGAAGCGGCGGGTCTAGCGAGCCGAGCTCTCGCCCTCGACCCCCAGGACAACACTGTGCGCGCCTTGGTGAAACATTACGATGAACAGGATCGTCGTGCAAGAATTGCTCACCTTCGCCAGGCGCTGACCGGGAATGTTGAAGACGATGCGTGTGCCCATTTGGAGCTGGGAGACCTTTTTCACGACTTTGGCGAACTCAACGATGCTATTGTGGAATATCAGAAGGCTGCACTTGGTGCCACTTGCGCAAACATCGCGCGGGCCAAACTTGGCTATGTTCTTGCCTTCAAAAATCTGCATAGCGAGGCCGAAGAAATTCTCAATGAAGTCGAATTGCAAATAGGTCAGACCACAGAAGAAGCAGCAAAGCTTAAGGCTTTGCTCTTCAGAGCTGCTGAGCTCATGGAGAAAAGCGGCGAGAATGGGCGGGCCTTACGTATCTATAAGCGGATTTTTCGTATTGATGCTGGCTACCGCGATGTGGTCACCAAAATTGAAAAACTCCAGCACCTCGAGAAAAAATAATCTCCCTGCGGTCCATCTAAGTTCATAAAAGAAAAATGAAAAAGAGCTGGAGTATTTCGCTTGAATGGCAAACATTGCTCGACTCTCGGTGAAATTGAGATGACGGGAGAAGCCAAGGCAGGCAAAATTTACGAGATCTATGTTATCAATTATTAACAGATTAAAGATCCTCCGCAAGCCCATCGGGGTGGCCGTTGGTGGGTTGCTTTTCCTTTTCATCTTGCCCCCACTATTTGCCCAGCCCACGCCTGTTAGTCCTATTTCCGTTGAGGAACAGTCCGGACCGGATGATGTCGAACGTCAGCGTTTAGTGGAGGAAAAAATAGAGGTTATCAGAAAGGAATTTGTTGCTGGTAATTTCGCTCAAGTATTGAAACTCTGTGAGGAAGCTGAGCAGATTGTTCCGCGGCACCCAAGCGTGAATCTGTATCGTGAATGGGCGCGCCAGAAATTACAGCGGACGAGAGTTGGCGAGCACGCTGATGTGGATAAATCCGAGCTTCCCACGGACGTCTGGTCGGTGTCACCTACTGTAAGTCCAGTGCCTCCTCAGGCCACTTCGATTGCTACGCCTCGCGAGGACTCGACTGCTGCTGTGGTAGCTCGATCGGCTCAGATACCAAACACGCCGTCCGCGGCGTCGTCGGGCAATTTCTTTTTCTTACTCCTGCTGAGCGGTATCGCCGCGGGGGTGTTACTTGTTGGCTATGTCTTGTTTGTGATCGTCGGTCAGAAAAAACGTCAAGCGACTGCTCCGACATTCTTGAAAGCCGCATCTTCGGAGCTCCAGATTATCGAAGAGCAACAGCCAACACACGCAGACTCTGCAAAGTCAGCAGTTCTGTCCGCCGAGTCAAAACCTGCCCTCTCTTCGCCATTTCCGATGCCTGGGCTAGGGCTTTCAGATGCTTCAGGTGGCGGGGCGGGGTTGGGGCTCGCTGGGCTTTCCACTTTAGCGACCGCGCCGTCCATTCAGTCCGCGGACAATAAGTCCGTTTCCGAGGAAGTTTCCCATAGCGAGAGGCCGTCCGAGACACAATACGGACTTGCTGAAGAGCCGCCTCCCCTTCCCATGGGGGAGTCATGGCTTTCCTCGCCAGAACCGCCACAGGTCACCTCTCCTTCTTCAGCCGAGAAGCAATCTCCTCCTGCAACTCCTCAGTCGCCTTTTGTATCATTTGAGGACCTGGG
Organism: Candidatus Sumerlaeaceae bacterium; assembly: GCA_026419455.1. GTDB lineage: Bacteria > Sumerlaeota > Sumerlaeia > Sumerlaeales > Sumerlaeaceae > DRVG01. The sequence goes on from JANZZJ010000022.1 coordinate 28,405, forward strand.
TATCGCATTGCCGCTTGAGGAGCCGGAACCCCCCTCGCCTCCAGCGCAGAAGACCTATTCCGCTTCAGTTGAGGAGAGTCGGATTGTGATTTCGCCGGTTCCACCATCGCTGGAAGCAGCGACTCCCGAGCCAGAAAGACTTTCGCTCGAAGGAGACACTGTTGCGGGGCCAGCAAGGGATGCGGAGATTCCAGCCATTCAGCTCGAAGATATTATTGGAGGGCACCCTGTTGAACAGCCATTGGTTTCCCCTTCTGCGCACTTTTCTTCTGGGGAGCCACAGAGTGGCCTCGATAGTCGTCAGGCCGGGGGGGCTAGCCAAGGACAGCCGCCACTGCCGGATGAGAAGATGAGCCTTGAAGCGCTTAGCCTGGATCTGGCTGAGGGTGAAATGGATGGACTTAGCCTGGATACATTGTCGCCATCAGTTCCGCCGCCACTTCCCACTTTCGACGATACATCTGGAGTAAAGTCGACGCCGCCCAAACCCACCGACGTTTCTTCTGAGGTCGTTGCGGACAATGACGAAAGAACGAAAACTCTGAGCCTCCACGCCGACGATCTCGCTCTTGCTGAAACAAAAGCAATTGAGCTCCCCACCACCTTTACACAACCTCCACCGCCGGAGCCTCCTGTGCCTTCTGAGCCATCGGTACCTGTTTCCTCGGAAGATATCCAGCCTTCGGACCAGCAAAAGCTTGACGAACGAAGCGAGCGAATGTTTCGCGAACAGTTGGAACGGGGTCTGCGTGCCTTTCAGGAGCAAAATTACAAACAGGCCGTGCACTTCCTTTCCATCGCTGCCGCTATCCATCCGGAAAACCAAGAGGTCCGCGAAAAACTTCGTTTGGCACGCGAAAGGAAACGCCAGCAGGAGTCGAGAGGCCAGTAGACTTTTCCATTTTCGCCCCAAAACGTGCGCACTAGCACCTCCCTCCCCGCGTGACAGTATGATTTTTTTTACTCGCTTCTTGACGGAAATGCTACGGTGTGCGCATGAATCTTGGAAGCAATGAGCAATCTTCCACGGCTGAGGATACTTGTAGTCGACGATGATCCTGATGTCCGCGCGATTATCTTGCTCGCGCTTAAGGATAGTTTTGAAGTGGTGACCTGCACGAGCGGCGTAGAGGCGTTGGAGCGCATTGACCGCCTTGAGCCGGATTTAATTGTCATGGACGTCATGATGCCTGTGCTCACCGGCATCGAAACGGTCCGCGCCATCAAAAAAGATGCGCGTTTTTCAAATGTTCCTGTCATATTTCTTACAGCGCGTACCGACAATGAGGCTGTACGCGAAGCTATGAGGGTCGGCGGGGATTTCTATGTCATTAAACCATTTGACCCCGCGGCTCTACGAACTACCGTTGAGCAAGTTGCCCAAACTCACCGGCTTGTCCCCCAACCCAAGCGCCATAGCCTTGAAACGCTTAATCGTCCCATTGGCGCTCATACCGGTAGAGCGAACACGGATCTTGGTGCCAATGTGGCTTCTGCCCCTGAGGCGTTTCCAAACGAACAACTCAACGATGCTGAACGCGAGAGACGAAATGTTACTCCCTCAGCCACGCGCCGTGTTCGGGTTATGATTGTAGATGACGATGTGGACGTCGTAAATTATGTGAAGTCCATCCTGCGTGAGGACTATGAGATTATTGGCGTGGCGGATTCTGAGCTTGCTCCGGAGAAGATTGTCAACTACCAGCCCGACATCATTCTCCTCGACATCATGATGCCGAAACTGAACGGCTTTCACTTATCGCATCTTATCCGGATCAACAGACGTCTGCGTGGAAGCAAAATTATTTTTGTTTCCTCACGAACGGACCATGAAGCTATTTCGAAAGCGTTTTCTCTAGGAGCCACGGACTATCTTGAAAAGCCATTCACTCCCGAGCAGCTACGGCGCAAAATTTTGGCCGTTACGCAACAGGCCGATTTTATTTGTCCCAAGAAACGTATAAACTACATGGAAATTCTCCGCCGCGAGGGGGAGCTTTAGTCCTCTCTATAATCCCCGCTCGTTGCGAGCGGCAGCCTCTACGGCACGATTTGGGTCCCTATGCCGCGGTCAGTAAAAATTTCAAGTAGCAGAGAGTGAGGAAGGCGCCCATCTAAAATATGCGTCTTTTTCACCCCTGCTTTTAGCGCGTCCAGGCAAGCGCGAACTTTGGGGATCATGCCTCCGTGAATTACTCCCTCGGCAATAAGCGGCTCCACTTCCTCCATGCGCAGCGAGTGAATGAGTGTGGAATCATCGTGGCGATTGCGTAGGATTCCACGTACGTCTGTTAAAAGAATAAACTTATCAGCTTTAAGCGCTGCCGCGATGTCGCATGCCACTGTATCCGCATTGATATTGTACGTTTGCCCTTCTTCATCCACTCCGATAGGAGAAATCACAGGCACAATGTCATTCTCCTGTAGAATCCGAATGATAGTCGGATCAATCCGCACAACATCGCCTACGAAGCCAATATCTACCTTTGGTCCCCCATCCGCAGGCTCATGGTAAAGTTTCTTGGCCAGGATGAGCCCCATGTCTTTGCCAGTCAGTCCGCACGCCCTAACGCCAGCACGGTTCAACGCGAGTGTAATTTCGCTATTTATTTTTCCGCCGAGAACAATCTCCGCCACATCGAGCGTTTCAGCATCTGTGACTCTCTGGCCTGCGACGAATTGAGGTTCAAGGCCGAGCTTCTTCATTAGCGCCGTAATTTCTGGTCCCCCGCCATGAACCACCACGGGGCGCATTCCCACAATCGCCATTAGGGCTAAATCCTGGATGATGCTAGCTTTGAGAGTCGGGTCAACCATCGCGTGGCCCCCATATTTGACCACCACCGTTGCGCCGCGGAACTGATGGATATATGGCAAGGCCTCTACCAGCACTTGCGAGCGCTCAATCAGCTTCTCGATGGGAAGTTTACGCAAATCGACGGGTTCATGTGTTTCGGTCACGTTCGTTTGCTCCTCAACGGCAATTATTCGATAAATGTGATTCGGGTCTCCGAGACTTCGTCGAAGTCAAGTAGCGACCAGTGATCTTCGCGGTTTCACGAGGACTCTCCGCCACCAATGAGGGGTCTCCCTCTCATACGCCAGCCAAAAACTGGCGTAAAACGTATTGCAGAATGCCGCCATGCCGGTAGTACTCCAATTCCTTAGCAGTGTCGATGCGGACTCGCACCCGGAACGTCGTCACGGCACCGCTAGCATTTTTAGCCACAATTCGCAATTCTGCTTTCGGCATCAAGCCCTCGGCTATACCGACTATGTCAAAGGTTTCGTGTCCAGTGAGCCCCAGCGCCTGTCGCGATTCTCCTGGCAGGAATTGAAGAGGTAACACACCCATTCCCACAAGATTGCTGCGGTGGATGCGTTCGAAGCTCTCCGCAAGCACAGCTTTCACACCCAGGAGAGCGGTGCCCTTGGCAGCCCAGTCGCGCGACGAGCCGCTGCCATACTCCTGACCAGCGATGATGATGAGCGGAACCCCTTCTTCACGATACTTCATCGCTGCATCGAAAATAGTCATCAGCTCGCCGCTCGGCAGGTGAAGGGTGTAGCCGCCCTCCACACCGGGAACAAGTTCGTTGCGCAGACGAATGTTCGCAAACGTTCCTCGGATCATCACCTCGTGGTTGCCGCGACGTGCACCGTAGGTGTTAAAGTCTTTGGGCGTGATACCAAGCGCCATCAGATACTTTCCCGCAGGAGAATTGGGTGAAATCGAGCCGGCCGGCGAAATGTGGTCGGTTGTGACAGTATGGCCCAGGACTGCCAGTGCCCGCGCTCCAACAATATCCGCAAGTGGCGTCGGTTCAATCGCCAGTGCCTCGAAGAATGGGGGCGCCTTTATATAAGTGGACTGCGGATCCCACTCGTAGCGTTGACCGCGGGGCGCAGGGATTGCTTTCCAGTTATCATCGCCCTCGAAAATGTTTGCATAAACCTTGCGAAACATTTCGGAGCGTATACTCGACTCAACAACCGAGCGGATTTCCTCTGGCGTCGGCCGAATGTCACGCAGGTAAACCGGTTTCCCATCTGCAGCGATTCCCAGAGGCTCGCGTTCCCAATCAATATCCATTGTGCCCGCTAACGCATAGGCCACTACGAGCGGGGGCGATGCCAAGTAGTTAGCGCGCACAAGCGGATGGATACGCCCCTCAAAATTGCGGTTTCCCGAAAGCACAGACGCGACAACCAGCTCGCCTCGCATAATGGCATCGGAGATAGGTTCCGGCAGAGGACCGCTATTGCCGATGCACGTCATGCATCCGTAACCCACAACGTGGAAACGCAATTGCTCAAGAAAGCTCAAAAGCCCTGAATCACGAAGATATTCCGTAACAACCTGTGAGCCGGGCGCCAAGCTTGTTTTCACCCACGGCTTAGTTTGCAAGCCGCGTTCAACGGCCTTTTTCGCCAAAAGGCCAGCTCCCACTAGGACACTGGGATTCGATGTGTTGGTGCAGCTCGTGATGGAAGCAATCACCACATGACCGTGCTTCATTGTATAGGTTTCGCCACCATCGGCGATCTCAACGCTTTGTGCTAACGGACTTTCTTTTGGAGGATCTTGGCCCTCGAGGAAGCTCTTGGCGTCTTGTTCTGAAATCTTGTTTTTGGCCGCAAGGTTTTCGACTAGCGCTCGCCGCCAACTCGATTTAACCTCGCGTAACGCCACGCGATCGTGAGGCCTGCGTGGCCCAGCAAGAGTCGGTTCTATGGTGCCGAGATCGATTTCCAGAATCGTGGAATATTCTGGGTCGGGAAAATCTTTCGTGCGGAACACCCCTTGCGTCTTCCAGTAGGCTTCCACAAGGGCGATCGTCTCCTCTGAGCGTCCCGTAAAACGTAAGTAATCGAGTGTGCGTTCATCCACAGGGAAGAAGCCCACCGTGGCTCCATATTCCGGAGCCATGTTGGCCAGTGTTGCCCGGTCGGCCACGCTTAGCGAATCAAGTCCGGGTCCGAAGAATTCCACAAATTTGCCCACGACCCCCAACTGCCGCAACTTGTGCGTGATCGTGAGAACTAGATCCGTAGCGGTTGCCCCGGCTGGAAGTGCGCCGGAAAGACGGACGCCAACCACCTGCGGCACTAACATGGCTATTGGCTGTCCAAGCATAGCAGCTTCCGCTTCGATGCCGCCGACCCCCCAACCCAAAACGCCGAGGGCGTTGACCATCGTCGTATGCGAGTCAGTGCCTACTAGCGTGTCGAAGTAAGCTCTGTGCCCTTGAATGGTCTCTTCCGTCATGACAACGCGTGCCAAGTATTCGAGATTTACCTGATGAACAATTCCTGTGTCCGGTGGCACCACGCGCAGTTTACGGAAGGCTCCAGCACCCCACTTGAGAAACATGTAGCGCTCGCGGTTGCGCTCGTACTCAAGTTGCGCGTTCATCCGCAACGCCAGCGGCGACCCGAACGCATCCACCTGCACGGAGTGATCGATGACGAGCTCCACTGGCTGAAGAGGGTCAATTACCGCCGCATCCTTGCCGAAACGCGCCATGGCATCGCGCATGGCGGCAAGGTCCGCCACGCATGCCACACCAGTAAAATCTTGCAGCAAAACCCGCCCAACAGTGAACCCGATTTCTGTGTCGGGTTCTTTGAGCGGATCCCAATGAAGAATTGCCTCGATGGCTCGTGCGTTCTCCTCGCTGCCATCATCAGTTCGCAGCAAGTTCTCCAATAGCACGCGCAGCGACACTGGTAGCCTTAATAATTTCTCGTTCGAAGCAACGCGCGAGAGTGTCCAAATTTCAAATGACTTGCCGGCGACCTCAAGCGTGGACCTAGCTTCTTCTGACATGGTGTTCTTAGTCATGGTTGTTCTTAACTCCCTGAACGTTAGGCACGTTGTGTACCACTACCTGTTTCTCAAGCAAGCGAACTTGCCTCCAGGTGTGAAGCGAAAATTGGGGAAAAGGGCATGAGAAGAGCGTTGGCTCAACGCCCAAACAGTGGTCCCCAACATGGAGCAGAGTAGGGTCCCTGAGCGATGCAATGGGGGACCCGTACGCCAATATCCATGATGTACAAGCCTTTCCGACCTCCCCAGTTGGACTCGAAGACAATGTGACGCGAGTCCGGAGCCCAGCTTGGATCGCGGTTGGTTCCCTGTCCTCGCGTTATCTGGACAACTTCTCCCGTCGCCACGTCGTGCACCAAAATGTGAAATTCTCCGCCTTCGCGTGTGACATACGCAATCTTGGTTCCGTCGGGGCTCCACACCGGTGAGTCACAATATTTGCCGGTGCTGATGCGGGTTGCCGTTGATCCATGAGCATCCATCACATAAATCTGTGGCGTTCCCCCGCGATCGGACGTGAACACGATCTGTGAGCCATCGGGACTCCAGTCCGCAGCCGTATCAGCGTTGGGATCCTGTGTGAGCCGAACAAGGTCCCGTCCGTCTCGCGTCATCGTGTAGATTTCCGAATTCCCATCCTTGGAAAGCGTCACAGCAAGCCGCTGAAGAGCTTCATTCCACGAGGGTGATGTGTTTAGCCCTGGCCGGCGACTTATCTCGAAGCGCTGTCCCCGTAGGGTGACCCCAATAAGGTCTGGGTTCCCATCCCGATAAGAGGTAAAGTAAATCTCTGCTCCGTTTTTCCCCCACGCTGGGGTCGCCAACAGAGCTTGCTCGTCGGTCAGTTGCCGGCTGCCGTGGCCGTCCGGCTCCATGATAACGAGTTCCTTGTTTCCGTTGCCTGTTTCAACCAGCGCGCAAATATATGAAGAGAAAATGCCCGTCCGGCTAGTTAACGCTGCGATAACGTCGTCGGCGATCTGATGACCAAGTCGCCGTTCCTCGCCACTACGTATTCCGTTGTACGTTTTCCCGAACAAACGTCGGTTCGATGCGATGTCGTAAAGTTCTGCTATGGCGTTTCCGCTAGTGAGGTCGCCTCGCAGGACGTAATGAACACCTGCTGCCGTCCATCCTTCGAAGTTGACGCTGTTAGCTGCACGGTCCTTCTCCCGTGCTTGCTGAACTGCCGCAGATTCATCCTCCGCCCGGGCAACATCGGCAAGCTCCAGATCATTCACCACCACGCGCCCGACAACCTCGCTTCCCTCAAATGCGGAGACAGCGAAAAACGGCAGGGTGAGATTGCTAGGGCGTACGGCGCCAAGGTCTTGCTTGCCGACAGCGGTCGCAGGCCGGCCCGTTTTTGTCGTTGTTTTAGAAGGCTGCGGTTGTGCCGTGATCAACCCACTGGCGCCGAATAACGCCAAGGCGAAGACACAAAACACAAACTGCTGACAATTCTTCATCGGGTTACGCCTTTCTGCAATCGGCCGTTTTTTCCGTTATGTTACTAGGTGACGCAAGGAATCATTGCGAGATTTGTCGCTCCTCCAAGTTCTCGTAAACCATGTTCGGTAATAGCCTGACACATTTCCCGAATGCACGACCTATTTAAACGTAAGCATTCATTGTGAGCTGCCTCGTGCCATCTGCTACCTCCGGACGTCGTCAATGGGCACTATTTTTCGCGACACTGCATCTCATCTTTTTTGCCGGAAATTTGCTAAGTGGCGAACCGTCTCACACAGTTGCAGCTACGAGGGATTCGGCGCCGCTGGAGCAAATTGCTGAGAACTTAGCTCGCAAAGCCGTCGGCGCTGCGCTGCAAGGCGACCGCGCATTGCTTGGCGAGCTTCTCAATGATGCGCGTGCCATGAGCCAATCCGCTGAAGCAGGGGGGGAGCTCTCGCTTGGCCAGGCGGTCCATTATCTTATTATCTTGTCAACTCCATCACGCGAAGAATTCCTCGCAGAGGGAGAATTAGCAGCACGTCAGACGCGCAATGAGGAGCTGCGGTTACGTCTCATTCAAGCTCTCCTCGACGATGAGTACTACGAGTTGGCACAACTCAAGGGGCAGGACCGGTTCAATCGCTTCACGCGTGTTTTCAACCGCGCTTCGTCAAGTCTGTCGAAGCTGGCGCTTCTTCAACCTCAGGATGCTTTTCAGCTTCTCATTGATACGGCGTACAGCATGAGAAAGGCGCGTTTTACCAGTCAGCGTGAGCGACGCATGGTGTACCTTGCGCGCAAATTTCTTCAGGAGTATCCTGCGGCAGCGGAACGCCCGGAAGTCGAAGAGTTGCTTCGTCAGCTCAGCGAAAAACTTCACCGCGACAGGGTTGAAAAAGAGGTCCTTGCCGGGCGGGTTGCTTTGCAGGAGGGCGATTATCGTGCCGCTCTTTTTCATCTCGAGACAGCAACGCTGTTGGATACGAGTCACACGGAGGCTCGCGAACTTTTTGACAAGGCGCGCCAAGCACAGGCGGAATCGGAGCTGGCCTGTTCTGATTTTGTAAGTGTGAGCAATTGGGAAAACTCACTGTCCGGTGAACAGGAGCGGCTTCTCGAGCAGGCGGCACGAGCTCTCGTGGTAGGCCAAACCGATGCGCTTATCCTCGCAGCTGAGAGAGAAACTCTCTTGCGCGACAGTATTCAGTACGCGCTTGCCGCTTTAGAGGAGCGCTCGGGTAAGCATGAGCGCGCTCTGGCCATTTTGCGAGAATTGGCGGCCGCTCCAGAGAGATCTCCCGGTGTTACCGCTGCCATCGCCTTGCTCGACACAAGCGCCTACAACCTCGACAAAGCATTCGATGATGCTATTGAGCAGCTGCGTGAGGAGCAAAAGCGCTTTGTGGTGACAGGCAAGCGCAGCCCCGAGGAAAATATCTACGCCGCAAGCTCTGCCGCGTTACAGAGTGTTGGCGCAAGTGCAGCAACGGTGCCTGCCCTCTTCGTCACTGATATGCTTGTGCGAAGTGTGGCCGAGCATTTCCGCACTCAGTTGGCTATTGACGCCGTACTCGATGCTGGTGCGGCCTATCTTCGACGATATCCTGGTTCGCCTCGAGCAGCTGAAGTGGCAGCGCAGTTGAGTGAGCTTGCCTCAAAAAGTGGCGATCCAGAGCGGGCTCGCAGCTATCTGATTCTCGCCGGACGTGACGACCCCGCTAAGTTGGCAAAACTTCGCGAAAACGAAGCTCGGCGGCTCTTCGAATCTGCGCAACAGGCCGAAACCTTACTTGAACGGAAACGACTACTCGAGCAGATCGTCGCAGAGTTCGCTGATACAAAAATTGCCCGCTCAGCATCCAAACAGTTGGAAAAGCTTCCGTCCAATGTCGGGCAGGGGACGATTGTTCTCACACGCAAGATGCTTGCCGAAGACCACGAGCTAGTCAGGGCACTGGCACTCGCTCCCGAGCTTGTGGACGGAAACAAGCGTAACGGCGAGCTTTCCGAAGAAGGGATAACTCTTACGCCCGATGCTTCGCAGTACTCCTATCGGCTAGCAAAAGCCACCTCATCGCAAACCCGCACGGTTCCCAAGAATCAACGCTCTTGGATTCGCGCTCGGGCGCTTGCCCTGCAGAGTGCCTTTGTTTTTAAAGCCAGTGGTAGAGAAACACTTCAGCGCCAAATTCTACCACTGCAAATTGAAGGAGGTGCTGGGGCAAGCGGTATCGAAGTGGCCCCGAAAATTCTCCCCTATCCCGATTTGAAAAGGGACGCTCACCTGTTTGACTAACGCTTGTGGCCTGCCCCCTAATAGAAGCTTTGAGCGCTATTCGTCTAGTCCGTCACTGGCGCGACGCGACCCTTGAAATCCATGACTTGCTTCGCGCTCATACGCTTCCAGAACAGCGCGCTCGATCATGTCGCGAGTTGTTTGATTCAGTGGGTGAGCGATGTCGCGAAATACACCGTCTTTCCCGCGTCTGCTGGGCATGGCGACAAAGCGCCCATTGTTGCCTTCGATTACTTTCAAGTCCTTAACGATGAAGCAATTGTTGAAAACAATCGAGGCAAACGCCTTGAGTTTCTCATCGTCCGACTCGTACGGACGAACATTCACCGCTGTGATTTCCAGTTGTGACATGATGCTCCTGTTCCCCTCGTAGTTTATGCTCATACACTATGTCGCTATGGGCAGGTGCACGTTTCCCTAACCCAGCTTGGATTCACGTATTTTTCACTTCGGTTCGCGCAAAGCGGATGATCAAGAGCGTTTTTTAGTCCTACGACCGTACTTCCACTTCCACTGAGAAAAGTTCTTAAGCACCCAAACTGTTTAAGCGTCGAACATGCATTGGTAAACCATGGTTCCTGATTCACGAGAATTTCAAAGTCGTTGTGGATTGCTGAGGCTAATTCATCAATGCCGCCTTCACGCAGTAGCTTGACCACCTCCCACACGGAGTATCTCGGCGTTGGCCGTTGCAAAGTGCTCAAACGCCTGTATGCTTCAGCGGTGGAAACTTTAGCCTCGGGAAAGGCAAGCAGAAGACTGTAACTTGGAACTCTCTCCACGCGTTGAAGCATTTCACCCCTTCCCGTCCCCACAGCACACCCCCCTCGGACGAAAAAGGGAACGTCGCTTCCTAGAGAGGCGGCAAAGTCTTCAAGCTGCTCATCCGCGAGCCCTAACTTATAAAGCATGTTCACAGCGCGCAATGTCGTGGCAGCATTGGAGCTCGCGCCGCCTAAACCGCCACATGCCGGGATACTTTTCTTTATCCTTACCCTCAGCCCTTCCACCACCGACCCGCAATGCTCGCGCATACACTTCCAGGCTCGCCAGATGAGGTTTTGCTCTTTCGGCAATTCGAAGGGCATGCCGAGGATGTCACATTCCGGCGTCTCCATCGGTTCGAAGATCATCTCATCGGCGAGAGCAATCTCCTGATATATCGTCTCGATTTCGTGAAAGCCATCGGCACGCCTCTGCACTACGCGCAGATACCAGTTAATTTTTCCATGAGAGCGCAGTTCTACGGTCATCTTGGGCTTATCGTTTTCGATGAACTCGTCGCGTTGGAATGTGTCGTCATCGTTCCAGAATTCATTTCACTCGATGAAATGTTGTACAGCCTTTCCTCAATCCTGCGCAAGAGCGCGCGATCCCGCTCGGGGTAAAGGTAGGAGTACTCCACGGCTTTGCGAGCGGCCTCATAGGCTTCGGGGATTCTGCCTTGGCGTTCTAGGAAACAAGCTAATTCGTGCCAGTGCTCTGCCTTGGTGGGGTACAATTCTACGGCTCGGCGTAGTAGCTGTTCGGCTTCGCTCAGTTTGCCGCATCGCTCGAGCACTTCGGCCAGTTGTACGTGAAGGCTTGCACTCCACGGCGTCAATTCTAGGGCGCGGCGCAGTGCCTGCTCTTCCAAGGCAGCATCTGCCGATTGACGTGCCAGCGCAGCGCCAAGAATGTAGGTTTTCGCATCGCGTCTGCCCCAAAATTGTGCTTGTTTTAAGTACCCCTGGGCCAGCGTATCCTCGCCGGTTTCCAGAGTTCCTTCGGCCATTTCCAGGAAACCGCATTGCATAGCACGCGGCAGAGCTACCAGTGCCACAGCTAAACCAATAAGGAACGTCATTGCGGCTATAAGAATATTCCGGCATACCAGACTCTTGCACTTATCCCTACTCTCCCCAAACTCGTGGAGGCCTATCGCCAACCCACAGCAGGCCCCAAATGTCGCCATGAGTTCCCTTTGATTGAAAGACAACTCGACGAGACTGTCGATGAGAAACATCACCATAAGTGCCGCGAGGACGGATGCCTCGTCGTAAAACGTACGGCGGTTATAGGAAAGGCACTTGAATACTAGGACGATAGTGGCTGCAAAGAGGGACAAACCAATAAGTCCAGTCTCTGCTCCTATTTGGAGCGCCCAATTGTGCAGATACTTCGACTCACGTG
>JANZZJ010000051.1 GCA_026419455.1 Candidatus Sumerlaeaceae bacterium
AGATGTGTATAAGAGACAGTACAGCCCCCAGCACTGCCCAGCCGTCGCATCAATAGCATTTCTATTTCTGCTGATGATATGCCGTCAGACCTCACCAGTGCCACTCTGAGCGTTGTTTCCATTTCAACGAATGAGCAAGTGCTCAGCCGCCCTGTTGCTGTAATCCTGGGTAGGGCATCGGCTGTTGTCAGCCTCCCCGAGTTAGCGCCAGGGGCCTATGCTGCTTGCCTAAGCTACAGGAGGGGAGAAGAGTATCAGTTTCGGCGTGGCCGCTTTGATGTTACTGTGCCACGCACAGGTCTGGACGAAGAAAAACTCGTGCGGCTTGCGAGTAGTGTAGTGAGCAGCACGGAACCACTGCCCACGTGCATTTCTCTAATGAACGGCTCACCGCTAGGTCCTCTTGGCGCTCATGTTGAGGCATCTTTCTCGCGCAACGAATTGTCAGCTGGCGTTCCGTTCATTCGGAAGGATGTCGAAATCCCGAGCGCTGGAGCCTACCAGTGCTTGTTTGACTGGGCGCCGCATCTTCCCAGAAGGCTTGTTGTCCGCTGGGCTCCCAAACACGAATCGTCAAATTGCGAAGAGCTTTCCGTTGAGCCTCCGCGCATCGATGCCCGCACAAGTGAAACTTTTGTCGTTCCTTACGGCATCAAAGTAGTTGTACCGCCAGAGCTCACCGAATTCGATTCTCCGACGTTCTCATGTGAAGTTTGGAACGTTGGTAGTGAGCCATCTGACGAAGCGGTGGTTTCTCTTTTTCTCGCGAACGATGCCCTTGCTCAGTCGCAGCTTTTGCCAAAGCTGGCACCTGGTTGCAAGCGTCAGATGACGTTTGTGAGTCGCCAGCCGCTGCCAGCCGGTTGCACAACAGTCACGCTGCTTATCCAGCGCAAGGATCCTCTTTCAACCATCACGGAGCGGTGGCAAACTCTTTACGAGCGAGTTGACCCCATCTTCGTGAAGCGTGGCCCTGAAATTGAGATTGTTCCTAAAAGCGTCTCAGCTGATGTACCACCAGATGGTATTATTGCACGGACAAGCGTGCGTGTGCGTGCGCGGCTACGCAACACCGGCGAGGTCGCAGCCCAAAACGTTCGCTATCAGCTCATGATCAATGACCCCACGACGGGCACGGAAGCCATGATGCTCAACGAAGAACGTGGGGCCGTAATTCCTGAGATCGGCCCAGGGGAGGAGATTCCCATAGAGGCCCGCTGGGAAAATTGCAACGAGCCAGGCAGTCCCAAAGTGTGGCTCGTCGTGAATGGTGCCAAGACTATCAAGGAGAAGGACTACTCCAATAATGTGGCACAGGTCCCGCCGTTCAAAGTACGTCAGTTGGGAGATTTCCAGGCCCTAGCGCTGGATGTCGTTCCAAAGTATTGCGTTGCAGGTACAACGGTCATTGTTCAAGCTGCTCTCATCAGCGATGCTGATGTGCCCCGAGGTCCGCTAGATGTCGAGCTCGGTTTGCGCAATCCGCTCACTCGTGATAGCGACAGCAAGAAAATTATACTGAGCTCCATTTCTCCGAATACCACGCAGACGGTCGTTGCTGAGTTTTCTTATCAGCCTAATTTCACGGAGGCCTATGTTGTTGTTAATGCGTCCAAAGAGCTGGAGGAGCGCGACTCAGGGGGAAATGAGCTTGCCATACGTGTTTATCCGATAACTAATCTCGGCGGACAAGAAAAAGAAAGATCGAGCCGCACGATAAACATCTCGAACGACCTGAATCGAACAGTTTGTCATAATATCGAACTTCTCCCTGGACCAGCCCTGCGTCTCATCGACACGCCCACCTCCTCTTCGGGAATGAACCCTGCCGACTCTTCATGGGCGCAAGCAGGCAAATACATAACCCAGCCGCGAGGAGCCGAAGACGACACTGATAACTATTGGATAGTGGCCCCCTGGCTTATCGAGGCGACAAGCAGCGAACAATGCGAACCACTGTCGCTCAGAATTCCAATCTCTCCATGGATAGCCGAGATCCCCTACGATCTCTATCTCCACGCTCTTTCCTCTGCCAATTACAAGGGGGGGGCATTACGGCGTTTTGTGGTAGCCGGGGATGGTATAGCGACAACACCCGTGGATTTGCGAATCGAAAATACAGCGCGTGCCCTTCGGCGTTGCTATATCGGTCGTTTCACTCCTGCCCAGCCATGGCTCGATCTAACCATTGCCCAAACCACGGGCAGCGGCGTCGTGATTAAAGGAGTGGAGATTGTGCCTGCCGCGGGTTTTGTGGACTCACCTATTTACGTCGTCAGTAATGGCGCTAAGAAATTCCGAAAAATCTCTTTTGCCGACAACGACGCCGCAGCGACTGCCATCAGGTATTTGCTTCGGACCGCGCGGGTGAAACCAAATGGTATCGAGTGGGGCGAATGGCAGCCGATTGCCAAAAAAGCCGCTGCGTTGGACCCCCAGGCCACCGGGTTCCAGTGGAGAGCTGTGATCTATCCCCAACAAAACCAGTTGCGCCCCACGCTCAAAGGGGTTCTCTTGATGGAAGGTGAGTGATGGAGCTTTTTCTGAAAAAAAACCTTAAAGAGCTTCGTGCTGTACTTATTATCTGGGCGGTCATCTTTTCAGCGGGTGTGACTGCCGTAGTGCTCTTGAACCTCAATGCGTCACGGCTCATCAACCACATCGAATATGTGGAAGCCAGCCGTTTTGCGCGCACCCAAGTACTTTACGACGAAGCCACTAAATATGCTCAGCGACTACTCGAAAAGGCCGCTAATGCGAACCGTGAGCAGCAGATACAGCAGAAGCTCTCTCCTAACGACTCCGACTTTAAGCGAGCTGTCGAACTTTTCGGCAAAGCATTCGAACTAGATCCTCGGGACCCTTATGCTGGGCCTTTGCGTCAGTATTATGAGATCCTCGCGCATTGTTACACGGCAGTGGGCATGGAAACATGGGCGATGAAAATGGGGGCGCGAGCTTTCTTATGCGCAGGCGACTACCGCAATGCGGCCATCTACGCGGGGGCTGTGGCGGCTCGTGATCCGAAAGACTTTGAAGCGTGGATGCTTCAAGCAGATGCTCAGCTGCGGGCGCAAAGTTACGACGAGGCCGAAGCTACCCTTCTCAAGATGGAAGCTGCGGGCGCTCCACCAGAACTCGTCCATGAGTTTCGGGGCGAACTTGCAGAACGAAGAGGACAGTTGGAGAAAGCAATTCGGGAGTACACACTTGCACTTGAAAAAAATCCCGCCAACTTAGATTTACGCAAACGTTTGCAAACGTTGCTTGCTGCTGCCAAACGACACGACGAAGCGCTAAAGGTTCTCCGCGAGGGACTTTCCTACGGAGCCGATCGTGATCCAAACTTCCTTCACCGGTTAGCAGATCTCGAGCTTTCCTTGGGAAATCCCCAAGCCGCGGTACGCTATCTCGAAAAAGCTGTACGTATGGAGCCCTCCAGCGGCGATTTGTATTTCTCGCTCGCACAAGCCTATCAGAAAATCGGAAAAGAGGCTCGCGCCTTTGATGCTCTGCAGGAAGCGCTTCGTCGCAAACCTGAGCTACGAAATCAGATTCTAGCACGGCGCCAGGAGCAGTAACTGCCTCATTTTGGCGAGAGAGGCCATCTTCCGCCTTTAGCCATCGCAAATCCTAATCTGAAGACTGACTCCGAGCGGCCTCGACAAGCGCCTGGAAAAGTGCCAAATGCTCAGAACGATCCGTCATTGCTTCTGGATGCCACTGGACACACAATCCAAACGGATGATCCTCGAGTTCGCATGCCTCAATAATTCCGTCCTCTGCATGGGCGACAATTTTCAATCCGCGCCCTGGCGTTTCGATGGCCTGATGATGCGATGTGTTTGTGAGAAGTTCAGTCGTCCTCACAATTGCATGCAATGCCGAGCCTTCCACTAATTTCACGAGATGGAGCGGTGCTGCGATGCCCTGGCGACTGTAATGCGGGAGGCTGGTGGTGGTATCACTGGCAATGTCCTGAATCAGTGTTCCCCCGAGTGCTACGTTGACTTCTTGGGCACCCAGGCAAATGCCGAGGAATGGTTTTCGGGCAGAAATCACCTCTTGAATTAAAGCAAAATCGAAATCTTCCCGACGTTCGTGTAGGGGCGTTTCCATCGGGTGGGCACTTTTCCCGTACCGCCTTGCACTCACATCACCCCCACCTATGAATACAAAGCCGTCGCAATAAGCCACGTAGTGCTGAACAACAGACAAATCCGTTATCGCCGGGAGAAGTATGGGAACCCCACCTGCTTTTACGACAGCGTCAACATAGGTCGTTCGTGCACAGACGCTGAGGCGGCTTTTATCCTCCGCCGCAACGTCGGTATTAATGCCAATAATCACGGGTTGCGATTGCTCCATGGTTGTGTTTTTTTGCAAATGTTTCTCTCGAGATGAACAAGCGACAAAAGAAAGAGCAAAACAGAAAAGAGCAAGGAGCCACCTACTTTGCGGTGGCTCTCGCTCTTCTCGAAAAATCACCTCGCCATGAGTTACCGATCGTCCTTGTGTCAGATGACGATAAGCCTCGCGCTTAGGATATTCGGTAGGCTGGCAAGTTCATTGAGAACCTCACGCGGAACCTCTTGGTCCACGTTAATTACTGTAATAGCGTCCTTACCGGCTTCAGTGCGTCCCCAGGTCATTTGGGCAATATTGATGCCGTGTTTACCAAGCAGTGTCCCCACGCTTCCGACGATACCAGGCACATCGCGGTTCTCAATCTGTCTCTTAT
>JANZZJ010000118.1 GCA_026419455.1 Candidatus Sumerlaeaceae bacterium
GGATAATGATTCATCAAATAGCGTCCGTGATCAACAGTGGCAACAATTTCAAAAACGATATCGGGATTTAGCCCGATCATCGTTCCGATCGCAACCTCCAGCCCCGCGCGAAGAGCTCGCTCCTGTGATTGATACCGAAACAACCACCCATCTCCGCCTTCGTTCCAGGACCAGTCATTGCGAATCCCGAAAGCCTTGGGACCATTCGTAACATATTGCTGGAACACGGCCGGGTCGTACGTTTCTTGCCACACGATCATGGCATCTGCCCCCACATTGTGCAGCTCTCTGTACTGCTGCTCGGTGAGAGCTAGTGTGCAAAAGCAAGTCTTTCCTTCTATCCTTCGCGCTGCAAAAATGGATTTAGTTTCTTTAAGGAGAATAGGCAGCTGATGACGCACTGCGATAATGTCGTCGCCTGAGACAAATTCGATGTAATTTATGCCGAGATCCAACAAGTACTCCACTTGAAGGAGGAGAAGATCGACGGGCATGCGAAGGCGCTTCATCTGCCGATTGGACAAACGCCAACCACAGAACACACAGTCCGACACACAGGTGTTTGCGATTTCTATAGGAGCCATAGGAACCACGACGTCGCCGAAGAGCCGTTGCCGCAACTGTTCGCTTTTACTCAGTATGAGATAGGCAGTTCGCCCTCTTGGCGATTCTAAGGCCGATTTGACCAAACAGGCAACCTGCTCAAGCGACAAACGTGGCTCGTCATTGTCAAAGAGCAGGGCCTCCACTTCTGCTTCCGACAATACCCGCGCCTGCCGCGCTAATGCCCGCAACCTAGCGAGATCGGGCCGATAAAGTTCTGTGGTGTTCGCCATGTTGTACATCATCTCTTACTTGCCTTCTATCTGAGTCCTACACTGAGCACTGTTCGGCTGTTCGCGAGGGCGTACCTGAAGTACTTTTCCTGGATCACGGTGCCCCAATATGTCGGTGAAGGACCCATCCTAAATCTCTAGGCCAACTCCAATCTAAGGCCGCCGGGAAAAAGCTAGATCGAGAACACGTCGGGCCAGCTTCGTAGCTGCATCTCGATGGATTTGGCCATATTTGGCAACATATTCACGTTTAGCTGGAGCTTCAGAGAGCAGCTTCTTAATGATATTGGCAGTTCGTTCAGGCGACATCTCATTTTCTGGCAGCTGCAGCCCGACTCCAGCTTGCGTCAGCTCATCGGCGTTCCTGCGCTGATGGTCATAAATCGCTGTCGGTAAAGGAATATACAACGTGTAGATTCCAACAGCCGAAAGCTCAGCGCAAGTGCTGGCACCGGCGCGAGAAACAGCGGCATCCGCACACGCCAAAGCAAGATCCATTCTCGCTATGAATGGGACTAATTTCACACTGAGCCATCTCAGCGCGTTTTCTTCTAGCCTGTGGCTTAATTCGTCAAAATTAGCTACTCCTGTGCTCCAGAGAATCTGGAGATCGCCAAATTCAGGCACATCCAGATGAGGTAATGCTTGTAGCAGAGCGCGATAAAGATAGAGTGCGCCTTGACTGCCTCCCAGAACCAATAGCGTTCGTTTGCGTGGGTCCAGCCCAAAATGACGGTAGGCTTCCTCTCTGTTGCCACAAAACACATCGTCCCGGATGGGCATTCCCACGACTTCGCATTGTTTAGCACGCATCTGCTGGCAAGCGGCGGCGAAGTTCACTGCCACCACATCCACCCACGGTGCAACCCATCGGTTGGTTCTCCCGGCAACTGAATTTGCCTCGTGGATCAACGTCCGACGCCGCGCCAAGATTCCTGCCAAAATTGCTGGACCAGAGACATACCCACCAAAACCAACGACGGCACGAATGTTGTGTCTGCGAATAAAATTCCAAAGCGAACCTGCTACGGTCGCAGCAGCAAGGGATCCCCCTAAGCGTTGAAACAGCGCTTTTCCCAACTGCCGCACTCCCATGACAATCGGTTGTATTCCCTCGCGATGATAAAGGTCCAATTCCACGGAACGGTTGCCGCAAACATAGAAAATGTTCACGGGTGCCGCCTTTTCTAGAGCACGTCCCAGGGCGATCGCTGGTATGATGTGACCTCCGGTTCCGCCCGCAGCGATCATGATGTTGATGCTGTTGGTTGCACTCATGCTTGACCTTTCACTGAAATGATACGCTATGAGTAAGGCATGATGAAAGTGATGTTTTTACTGATTATCATTTCGTGTTGCTTGGGGATAGGTGGTTGCGCTTATAACTCACGCACAAACACCTTTGGCTGGGCACCGACTGAAAGACCGTTACCACCGCCAGCATACCCCGTCCCCGACCTCTCCCCCACTCCACAAAAAAGACACTCTATTCCACCGCCGGCAGATTATTAACTCGCAACTCATCAGGCCGACAAGTGGATAGTGGCGCGGGGAATGAGCTGCACTGAGACTGTGGAGAGAACACACTCAGCTAGGCGCTGCCGGAGTAAGCAACGCTGCTCATGAGCCTATTCCTAGGAATCCTTTGCAATCCTGCCTTTGGAAACCACACACCTGTTGTCGTCAGCCTGAATTCCGTCGGCATCGGGAGCTACGACATGAATTAGAAAATCCTTACCTATTTGCGTGAGAGTACGCCTGACCTCCTGTGCCACATAGGTTGCATTCTCCGCTGTTGCCAAGGCCAGCATTGTGGGGCCCGAGCCGCTAATGCAGACGGCACAAGCCCCAGCTCGCATCGCTTCACTCTCCACCACGTCGTATTCGGCTATTAGCTTCCTCCGGTGGGGTTGATGCAGCCGATCGTCCATGATGACAGCTAAACCCGAGAGATCCCCCGAACATAACTTATCGATGAGGAAAGGAATGCGCGCCAGATTAAATACGGCATCGCGGACAGGGATGCTTCTTGGCAGCACTTTGCGCGCACGGGCGGTGGAAAGCTGGTAGTCCGGCACCACAAGTACACATCGGAGATTCTCGGCGGGAAAGTACTTGCGCACGTAGACCTCGGATTCGGTAACCAGCGATGCCGTTAACCCACCAAAAAAACACGCAACGATGTTATCTGGGTGCCCCTCCATAGAAATCATTTCAGCAACAAGTTGGTCCTGTGGAATCCTATTCCCAAGGAGAAGGTTTGCCGCAGCCATCCCACCCACGATAGCGGAGGCACTGCTGCCGAGCCCACGTGCAATGGGCGCCTCAATGGTAATTCGCACACGAAGGGGCGGAATGGGCTCATTCGCTAACGCAAACACGCGCGAAATAGCACGCCACGTTAGATTTTCAGATCCCCGTGGCAAATCATCGGGAGCTGCTCTGCCCTCGACAATTACCTCGCTGTCGCCGTCAGGAAGCTCAGAAACCTCAATTGAATTGTACCATTGCAGCGCTAGCCCCAAGCAATCAAAACCAGGTCCAAGGTTAGCTGTAGTAGCAGGGACCCGCAAACTCACACGCTGAAGTGGCAGGCTCATCGGAACAGTGTACTCACGCTCTCGTTAGAGTGAATCCGCTTAATTGCTTCCGCAAGCATGGGTGCAAGACTAACAACTGTCAATTTAGCGAGACTATCTCGTTGAGGAATCGTATCCGTGACGATAATCTCCTCAATACACGAGGCAGCTAATCGCTCCTTTGCCGGGCCACTGAGCACAGGATGCGTACAACAGGCGTAAATTTTTCCGACGCCTCGTTTTTTCAAAGCTTCTGCTGCCCCCACCAGCGTTCCCGCCGTGTCGATGATGTCGTCAAACAGGAAAACATCTTTGCCACTAACATCCCCAATGATGTTCATCACTTCTGCTACATTTGGTTCGGGTCGACGTTTATCAATGATCGCTAAAGGGGCATCAAGACGATTTGCGTAGGCACGGGCGCGCTTAACATTTCCAACATCCGGAGATACCACCACGAAATTTGCAAACCCTCGCCTTTTAATGTAGTCAACCAATACCGGCGCTGCGTACAGATGATCAACGGGTATGTCAAAGAAGCCTTGAATCTGTGCTGAGTGTAAGTCCACAGCCACGACTCGGGTTGCCCCGGCAGCTGTTAACAAGTTAGCGACCAGACGAGCAGACAAGGCTACCCGCCCCTCGTCCTTGCGATCCTGACGCGCATAGCCATAATAAGGAATGATAGCATTTACCTGAGCTGCACTAGCGCGCTTCAGCGCATCGAGAATCAACAACAGCTCCATGAGATGCTCGTTCACTGGCGTATAGCATGACTGGACAACAAAACAGTTCGCCCCACGCACACTTTCGTTGATTTTAACGCGAATTTCGCCGTCGCTAAATCGGCGGATGTCTATCTGACCCATGGGAATTCCCAGGGTTTGGCATATCATACGCGTCAGCTCTTCACTCGCGCTGCCAGCAAAAACGATAAGGGGGCGACCCTGCTCCTCAAGCGCGCGCACTTGACCTAAATTCACGCAATTTGCCTCCATTTGTTTTTCGGTCTCAACAAACACTTTCTACGGCTTGGCCGTTGTCTCCCATGATTCAACTATTTTTATATCTGGGGGTGGTTTTAGGCACTGCAATCAGGAAGACGACATCTTTTTAAAGCTGGCTCGATAGATGGGCTTTCCCTCTGCTAAAAAACGGCGCTCGAAACCCGTAAGACAGTCTACTAATTCATCAGGTGGCGCAGCCCGCTGGAAAGTGGGGCATGCTTCGAAGAGTACTAATATCGTATCAAAATAAGCAGCCACATCAGTGCGCAGGTGGAACCAACCATCCGGCGTAAGCAGAGAATCGAAGATCTGTGGTGCTCCCGTCTTAAACAAACGTCTCTTCGCATGCCGTTTTTTGGGCCATGGATCGGGGAAGTAGCAATGGATGGCTTGAAATGCATGCGCTGGAAGATACCTTTCCACAAGATACTCGATTTCTCCATGCACAATGCGAACATTGGTTAGTCCCGCGCGCGCAACCTTCGAAGCTGCTTTGCGCGCGATAACCAGTTTTCTCTCGACTCCAACGAAGTTCACATTAGGTTTGCGGGCTGCATAGGCCAAAAGGAAATCGCCACGACCGCAACCTATCTCAAGCTCGAGTGGCTGTTTGAGCGTGAAAAGACCTAGGACGTCACCGACCTGCTCCAAGTCGGCGTAAGAAATCGGGGCACCAGCATGTGTGGCAGAGGGCAATTTATCCATCAGGCGCCCTCTCCCAGGTAGGCAAGCATGTGTTCGGGTAAATTTGATTTTTCAAACACCAATCCTTGAGGGAATGTGTCGCGGAGAGATTTTGCGACCATGGCGACCGCCCATTTCACTCCATCATTCTTTTCAACATTAGTTCGCGGCTCAATTCTGACAGTTATCTGCCGATCCTTTTGCTCTACGCGAACATAAAAATTGTGAGTAACACCATGGTAAACAGCTGTACTCTCGTATAACATGCAGCGACCGTGGTAGGCGAGCAAACAGTCAGTAATTTTGGTAATCCATCCCGCTTCGTTTCGCAACTGGGGTAGAAACCTGCTCCATGCCTCCTTAAGCTCAGCGCTACCATGAAAAATCACATGAGGCATCTTTAATCTCCTAATCGCTCAACGGTTTTTTCTCAAAAACAATACACCTTCTAAAGAAACTTGAAGCTTTTCGCCTCACAGGCCACAGAGACGACGATGAGAATTATCGCTGGGGAGAAAAAAGGATTTGCCCTTAAGAGTCCAAAAGGCCTTTCAACGCGCCCAACGTTGTCGCGCGTGCGCGAATCGTTATTTGGGATACTGCAGCACGAGATCCCCGGAGCATACGTACTTGATCTGTTTGCAGGAGCCGGAAGCCTCGGGCTAGAAGCACTAAGCCGTGGAGCGCAGAGCTGCACCTTTGTCGAGCGCACAGAGGCGGCCTTAATCGCACTGAAGTCCAACATCGAGAAACTCAATTATGGCGATAAGGCCCACGTAGTCCGCGCTGAAGTCATCAAATGGCTCCAGATGCAAAAAACAACTGGTTGGCCCCTCTTTAACATCGTTTTCTGTGACCCCCCTTATGACACCGGACTTGCAAGCAGCTCTTTGCAGCATATTGCCTTGCATCTGCCGCTGCACGTGGGAGCAACCGTCGTGATACAAAGCTCGCCCCGTGAGCAAATGCCCGACCACTCGGAACGTCTGCGGCGCTACCGCACCCAAAAGTATGGGGATACGGTTCTGCACTTTTATATCTGTTGCGAAACACAATAATGGGCTACGGAGCTATGCAGCTTAATATCGCAAACAGGCTGACGCTAATACGCATCGGACTGATCCCCTTCTTTGTGACGTTCGTCCTGGTCGACAATCTGACAACCGATCCTTTGCTCATTTTCGCAAGCCGCATTGCCGCAACAGTTGTTTTTCTAGTTGCTGCTATTACCGATATGCTGGATGGATACTTGGCACGGCGCTATAACTTAATAACAAATTTTGGAAAATTAATGGATCCTCTCGCCGACAAACTCCTCACAATGTCAGCTTTTGTCGCTTTTGTGGAGATCGACTACAGAGGAAATCATCCAGTTTTCCCCGCCTGGGCAATTATAGTGATCCTTGGACGTGAGTTTTTGGTTACAGGTCTGCGCGCCCTTGCTCTAGAAAGAGGCAGAGTTATTCAAGCTGATCATCTTGGCAAACACAAAACCATCATGCAACTAGTAGGCATCATTATCGTGCTTGTAGGATTGTGTGTCAGGGATTTTTTGCGCTGGAGAATGCCCAATGGGTTGAGCGTCTTTGATGACTTCTTCACGATGATTTTGATTCTTGTACTCATTGTGATTGTGACGCTCACGACGGCATCCGGCGTTCAGTACCTTTGGAAGAATCGTGACCTCTTGTGGGAGCCGGAAAAAATATGAAATGTGAGGGTACCGTGGGACTGCTTTCATGGGTGGAAGTGGATCTCGATGCCATACGTCACAATTATCGCCAGTTACGTAGCCGCGTATCTCCAAGTGCGGAAATGTTTGCTGTTGTGAAAGCGGACGCGTACGGACACGGCGCCGTCCCCGTCGCACAAGTTGTTCTGCAAGAGGGTGCAGCCGCCCTTTGCGTGGCACGCGTCGAGGAAGCAAGAGAGTTGCGACGCGCCGGCATTAAGGACCGAATCATTGTCTTCGCCCCGCCCCTACCCGCTCAGGCTGCAACACTCGTGGAATTGGATTGTGAAGGGACGATCTGTGCCCAGGAACATGTGGAAGCCATTTCACAGGCTTGTCGGCTTGCCGCCAAGCAACTTAAGGTCCACGTCAAGGTGGATGTGGGAATGGGCCGCCTTGGGGTGCGGCCGGATGACGCACTGGAGTTCACTAGGTACGTGCGCCGGCATGCCATGATCGAGATAGTAGGAGTCTTCGGACACCTTCCGTGTGCGGACACCCATCAAGAAACTCTGACGAGGAATCAAATTTCTATGTTTCACCGTGTCCGCGAAACTCTTTCCAACGGCGGACTCAGAAACGTGACATTTCATCTGGCAAACTCCGCGGCAATTTTAGATTACCCTGAGGCACATTTCGACGCAGTGCGGCCCGGCATTTCGCTGTACGGACAGTTGCCAAGTTTTGAAGTGAAAGCGCGCCCAGACTTGCATCCCGCAATGAATCTCAAATCGCGCGTGATTTTCGTTAAACAAGTCCCCGCTGGCACGGGGCTTAGTTATGGACATACCTTCATCACTCAGCGGGAATCGCGGATTGCCACGGTGCCGTTAGGCTACGCCGACGGTTATCCCAGACACGCCAGTAATCGCACCCGTATGGCCATTGGAGGGCAACTTGTCCCTCAGGTGGGCCGCGTTTGCATGGATTTTTGCCTCCTGGACGTCACGGATCTTCCCAACGTTAGTATTGGAGAGGAAGTACTGGCGTTTGGGAAAAGCGGCAATGTTCTCCTGCCAGTCGAGAAAGTGGCTCAAGACATTGGGACCATTGGCTATGAGCTCACTACAAGGATTGGGCATAGGTTACCTCGCGTCTATTTGCCACAATCGCTCTAGCGTACAACAAGTCGATGGCGATTGAGCTCGATCCGTTTTTTCCCTATGCCCGGCACCTTGTCGAGGTCTTCAACTCGCCGAAATCGCCCGTTGCGATTTCGGTAGTCTACAATCCGCTGTGCCAAAATTGGCCCTATTTGATCTAGGCTGGCGAGTTCAGCGGCTGTCGCAGTGTTTACGTCAACAACTTCCCTGTTTATGGGTGCGGTGACTTCAGCACTGGGGGTGATTGCCCCAGAAGCCGGCAAAGACGAGGGGCCCTGCTGAACCAAAGGGGGACTCCCCAATACTGCTTTTGGCGAGGCCGGTCCACTCGTCTCGCTCGCTTGGCTAGCAACCTTAACCAGCCCTTCCAGTCCTCGAAGAGTGGCTGGGCCAATCCCATGTACCCTTTTCAGGTCTTCAACGCAAGTAAACCCTCCATGGACTTCGCGATACGCGACAATCGCTGCCGCACGAGCTTTTCCAATGCCCGGAAGCTTCATGAGATCCGCCTCACTTGCTGTGTTTAAATCCAGTAGAGGGCGTGAAGCATCGGTGGTGGAATTCGTTGCGTTTTTCGTGGATGGTCGTTGCTTGCCACGGGTAATTTCGGACGCACCTTCTCTATCACTCCGCACGGTGAAAACTTCTGTTTTTCGCCGCTGATCAACATAAGAGAGAAGGACTGAGCCGAGCCCAAGCATAACAAGTAAAAAAATGAATAGCTTCTTTTCATCCTTCGTGAAAGAAGACCACATTCCCACACCTCCGCAAAAGGCTGCTCATCAAAGAATAACGCCAGAGAGATTCTGCCCGATTTTGACAAGCGTCCGAAATCCAAATCCAGTGGCTCCAGGGGCATAATAACGCCAATGCTTTTCAGCAAAAAATGGCCCCGCAATGTCAAGGTGCACCCACTTGGCTCCTTTCGGAACAAATTCATTGAGAAATAGTCCCCCAATGATCGCACCCGCGTTGGGTGATTTACCAACATTCTCCAAATCCGCCACTTCGCTCTTGAGTTGTTCTCTGTACTCAGAAACCAACGGAAGCTCCCAGAATGACTCTCCTACCTCTTCGCCAGCTTCAATGACATGCCTAATCAAGTCATGATCGTTGCCCATTATTCCGGCGACGGCTGGACCCAACGCGCGAACCACAGAGCCCGTCAGCGTGGCAATGTCTATCACGGCCTGGGCCCTTTCTTCTTCAGCTCTAATCAATGCATCCGCCAAGAGGAGACGTCCTTCAGCGTCGGTATTTGTAACATGAACACTCTTGCCATTCTTGAAGGTGACAACATCGCCGGGAAGGTAGGCAAGTGGACCGACAAGATTTTTTGCACATGGTATAATACCAATGACATTCACTGGACATTGAAGTTTAGCAAGTGCCACAACCGCCCCCAACACCGCAGCTCCGCCAGCCATGTCGCCTTTCATGTGCCACATGTCTTTCGGAGGCTTGAGACAATAACCACCGGTATCGAACATAATGGCCTTTCCCACGAAGACCAGTGGGCGCTCTCCTCGCCTCCCCCCACGATAACGCACGATGACCATTGCTGGAGGCTCGTCGGCCCCTTTGCCAACCGTAAGGATCCCAACATAACCTTGCTTCTTCAACTGCGTGGCAGCGAGAACCTGAAGCGTGACATCCTGCCCCCGAACGAGGTTGCGCACGAGCTGAACAAAACGATCCGGACCACACAGTGACGGCGGCTCGTTGATGATGTCTCGGACTGTGTTCTGCAAAGTTGCTACTGTGGTGGCATTTTTGAGATGCGTCCTGCATGAAGAAGCCTGTTGGCGCTTGACCACAAAAGACACATCGACCGAAACCGTTTTGCGAGGAGGTTTAAAACGCTCGTAACGGTAGGCTCCAAGAATCATCCCCTCCGCTATGCAGGCTAAAGAATCAGGCAGCGGCTCTTCCAAACAATGTGTGACAATGAAACATTTGGACGCCCCGACCTCTCTGAGGTGATTTATGATGCGGCCACCGATGATACGTAATGCCTCATTGAGGGGAACATCCCGGAGCTTTTTCTGATCGTAGAGGCCGATGTGGAATTCCCTCCCCTCGTCGCCAAGGCTGGGAAAAAGAGTGGGTGGGTCGTCGGTGGATGCTATTTTGATTAGTTTGTTAATTACA
>JANZZJ010000208.1 GCA_026419455.1 Candidatus Sumerlaeaceae bacterium
GCAAGATACCACGTCGCCGATCTCGTAGGATCTGTGAGGCCACTGAAACTTCGTATCGGGCTGACCAACCGTTGCAATGCGCGGTGCATCATGTGCAACATTTGGCAACAGGAGGACAACACAGCACCCGCCCTCCCGCACGAAATACGGGTAGACGAGCTCGACACCATCTTCACGCGCAATGCCCGATTCCTCTCAGACCTGCGCCACATTTCGCTTACAGGGGGAGAGCCTACCCTGCGACGTGACTTCGTTGAGATTTGGCACGTCCTCCACAGGCATTTCCCCGAGCTCAACATGAGCTTTAACTCCAACGGTTTCTCCACGGCTAAAATCGTGGGATACGTGGAGGAGATTTTGAAATTTCATCCTCGTCTCACGGTGATGATATCATTGGATGGCATGGGGGAAAATCACGACCGCGTCCGGGGTGTGAAGCGTGTATTCCAACACACCTTCGCCACTTTGGAGGCGGTAGCTGCCATGCGGCCCGCCAACCCGCTTTTGAAAGTGGAAGTCAATTACGTGATGACGCCTTACAACGTCGACGATTGTCTGGAACTTTTCCACTACTGCCGAGAACACAACATCGCCTTTAACCCCATCTATTGCGTTCAAGGGGAACTTTATTTTAACGAGAGTGTGGATAACGTATCGCTCCCGGAAGAAGCTCGTCAGCGCTACGCGGAGCACTTTGCAAAAATTCTCGAGGAAGACGACTCGCTCCAGACGCGCGAAATCGTGGATCAACTCCTCAACCGTCCGCGCGATTTCGACTGCTGGGCTGGCCGCACGACAATCCTCATCGAAGAAAACTGCAACGTCTATCCGAACGGTGGCTGCCCCAGCGATTTTCTCATGGGAAACCTGCGCGATTTCGACTACTCGTTCACGGAACTTCTTGCAGCGCCACAGGCCAAAAAAGTTTTAGCCAAAGCAAAGCACTGCCGCATCTGCCGGCTATCGTGCGAGACAATGACAACACTACAATACCCCGAAGCTCTTGCCGGGTATCGCAAAAGCCGCGAGCTCCCCTTCGCAAATCGCTAATTTACTTTCGCTTTTTCTCCTTTGTTGGCTCCTTGCCTGGCGAGTCCTCATCCCCACGTTTCTTGCCATAAAGCGCCTCAAGCATTTGGCGTACGTTGGCTTCGTTGATTTCCTTGCCCTGAATGGTACGCATCGCCACGACCTGATTGAGCGCACCTTTGAGCTCGCGCACGTTGGTATCGATGTGTTCCGCAATGAGATGCACGACTTCTAGCGGAATTTCAAGGCCAGCCCGTTCAATCTCACGGTTGAGAATCGCGATGCGGGTTTCAAAATCGGGCGCTGCGATATCCACAATGACACCGGCCCCGAAACGTGATAGAAGGCGGTTTTCGAGTCGTGCGATATCCTTCGGCGGACGGTCGCTCGTGATGACAATTTGCTTCTTAGCTTGGAACAGGGCATTGAAAATATGGAAAAACTCTTCCTGCGCCCGTTCTTTGCCCGCGAGAAACTGAACGTCGTCCACAATGAGCAGATCTACTGACTTGTACTTTGCACGAAATTGATTGATCGTGTTCGTTTGAATGGCCTCCACAACCTCCGCTGTGAAGTCCTCGGAGTTCGTGTAGATTATACGGACGTTGGGATTCTCCCGCAAAATGTGGTTGGCGATTGCGTTCACCAGATGCGTTTTGCCCAAACCTACGTCGCTGTAAATAAACAACGGATTGTAGGCTTGAGCCGGTGCCCGCGCCACGGCGAGCGCCGTGGCATAGGCAAAGTTATTATTCGCACCCACGACGAAGTGGTCGAAATCGTATTCGGGGACGATCTGGAGAGTTGGAATGACGGGTGTCGCGGGCACTGAAGCCGCCGCCATCGCCCCCGTTGCTACGGCTGCAGAAATTTCGCGGTATTCTTCAAGCGCACGTTCCGCTTGCCCCAGTTTCGCGTACATTTCTGCGCGCATTATGCGGCTGCTCATCCGTTTGGGTGACCGTTCAATGATTTCATCGAGGACCAAAACGGCCTTGTCGAAGCGCTCTTGCTCGGCGTAAAATTTTGCCAGCTCCTCGAGCTCCCCATTGGCCGCTTCCACATCTCCCGCTGCAGCAAGGCAATCGGCAAGAGTCCGGCGTGCACGCTCACTGCCTTCGCTCAAGCTAAGCGCTTCGCGGGCCGCTTCGACGGCAGCCTGCAAAGCTCCAATCTGCTGGAGGACACCCACTAGCGCCAGCTGCTCTTCGACTGCAGCATGGGTCTGGCCGGAGGCCTGCAAGAGACGCACAAGAAACTGCCTTGCTGGCACATTCTCCGGCGAAACGAGCGTGAGGCGGCGCGCCGTCGCCACAGCCTGAACCAGATCGCCTCCTTCTTCATAGGCCGTGGCCAGCTCGAGCAAGAACTTTTCAAAGTCAGCCGTTCGGCCCGTACGCTCATAAAGCCGCACAAGCCGCACCAAACATTCGGTAGATTTTGGACTAAGATTAAGTGCGTGAAGTAGTAACCGTTCGGCATCGGCCAATCGCTGGGCATCCGCTGCCAGATCGGCACCACGAACAAGCCGAGCAAGGGCCGCACCGAGACGCCCGCTTTTTGCACAGTAGTCAGCAACATCCAAGTATAACGCCACGTCATCCGGCAGATACGTTAACAGCTCGTCGTAGATCTCAAGGGCACGTTCGGGGCCGTCGGTCTTGACTTGGGCTAGCCCAATAAGTTGTTGAGCATACTGGCGGACAGCAACGTCGTCGCGCATTTCGCGACAAACAGTGAAAAGCGCCCGCAGCAAACGCTCCTCACCAGGGTAGGTCCCCAAGGCCTGTTCGAGTGTTGCGCGCCCCTTGGTTGGGCCGTGCTTCTCCTTTTGAAGTTCTGCAAGCTTGAGGTAAGCGGCGACTTCCTCGTCCGTTTCGCCCAGATCGTGGTGGCACTGGATGAGCCTCTGCCAGACACTTTCGTCGGCCGGCGCTATTTCTAGTGCTTTCCGCAGGGCCTTTTTTTCGGATTTGAAATCGCGCTTCTGGCGCGCGCTCTCTGCCTCCTGAAGCGCTTTCGCCACCTCGAATTGCTTGCGCTCAAGGGCGGCACGTTCGTGATCGCCCATCCTCTCGAAAATATCGGCTTTGATTTTGCGCACGCTCAGCCGCGCAGGAACGAGTGCCTGCGCTTCCTCCAACACGGCAAGGGCCTGGGCAAAGTCGCCTTTGTCGGCACAAGTAGCGCTTAATTGCTCGAACTCAGCTACTCCGCGCTCAAGGTCGTTGAGCATCACTAGCGTCTCTGCAAGACGCCGGCGCGCTGCGACGTCGTTAGGCGCAAGCTCAACAGCCCTCTCCTCAGCTGCTAAGGCACCCGCTTGATCTCCCTGGCGGTTGAGGACATCGGCCAACTCATGAAGTTCTTTCACGGCAGAATCGATCTTGGCCTGTTGCACCAGAACGCCGATCAATTGCTCGCGGAGATCCACGCGCGTCGGCTGAATCCTGATAGCACGTTCAAACCCTTCTATGGCGGCGTCCGTCTCGCCCCGCTCCAGATGAACCAAGGCAAGCTTGCCAAGCCAGTCCGCTTGCTCTTCCACGCGACCTGCGTGCGCTGCGATCTCTGCCATCCCCTCGAATGCCGCCGTCTCATGCGGATGGAGACGCAGCGCATTGCTGTAGCACACCTGCGCCGCAGCCCAGTCGCCCTTCTCCAGTGCCAAACGTCCAGCGGAAAGATATTGCGCGACCGCTTTGTCAGTCTGGCCAGCCTTTTCCAAAAATTCTGCGTAGCGCTGTTCGGCGTCTTGGCGATCAGTCGCAATTGTTAGGACTTCTTCGAAAACGTTAATGGCCTTGCCGGTCTCGTGTTCCGCCAGCAGCAAATAGGCTAGTTTTACCCCAAGCGCGGTGGCTTCCTCCGTGGCGCCTTGGCCACAAAGAGTTTCGAAAAGCTGCTGTGCCACAAAGATATTGTCAGGGACGCGCTCGCAAGCATCACGCAGGAGTTCTAAACTCTCCTTAGTACGATGTTGCCGATTGAGCAACCGCACCAATTCTAGGGTTGTCGCACACGCTTCCTCTAGCTCGCCGCCTTCGAATTCCACATTGCGCGTACGCCGCAAGAGGGATTCGTTGTCCGGAACGATTTTTAGCGCTTCGCGAAGCGTCGCAGCCTCGCGCACGAGGTCTCCGCGCTCGTGATAATCATCGGCCTGGCGCAAGAGACTCTGCAGATAGAACGCGTTAAGATCCTCCTGAGCGCGTTGTTTGTCACCCAGAGCTGTGTAAAGGTCGGCACGCATTCGCCGCGCCCCGAGACGCTCCGGATGCTGCGCGACAATTTGATCCAAAATTTCTAATGCGCCATCATAATCTTTTGCCGTCATGAGCGCAGCAGCGAGGTCCTCAAGCTGCGCAATGGCTGCTTCATGGTCCCCGCGCTCGCGCAAAGCTTCCACGAGCGCGGTGCGAACTTGCCTGTCTGTGGGAGCCAAGCCAGCAGCCCGACGCAGTGTTTCAAGTTCATCGTCCTTTTTCCCGGCCGCACCGTATCCACTTGCCAGCTGCATGAGTTCCCGCACGGCGTCAGCCGTCCGTCCTTGCCCTAGATACGCATCTGCCAGTTGCTTTCGCACAAGGGGATGCCCGCTTGTGACTTTAAGCGCTCGACGCAGAAGAGTGAGACTCTTCTTTCCCTGCCCCTGCGCATCATAGGTTTGCGCTAGTTCAATGGCTCGCTGAGCGAAATCGTCGATTTTCCCCCACTGTTCGTAAAGCGCCAGGGACTCTTCAAGCTCTGCTACCTCCAACGGGCGTGTCTGCTCCAGTTCACGCAGTGCATTTTCCGCAGCCTCGAACAGGCCTGTTGCCCGCAAGCGACGCGCCATGGAAAATAGCTTCTCTGTCGTATCTTGAGTGCGCCCGATTTCACGCAAAAAAGCAATGTATTTGCGGAAAAGTTCAAAGTCGGTAGGAGCGCACTCCGTGACGTGTTCGAACACCTGAACCGCTTCGTCATTTTGATCATACAATTGCAAAAGCTCTATGAGGTGTAAGCCGCGCTCCACAGCCTGCTCAGCGGGTCCAAGCTGCCGGACAAGTTCAAAAAGCATCTTGTTAACAGGAAGGCTGTCTGGTTCTTTTTCCGCGGCTTTTTCCAACGTCGCGCGCGCCAGCGATGCAAATCCGCGGTTTCGCTGCAGGTTTGCCAGCTCCACGGCGTAGGCACATGCTTGCTCGCCATTGCCGAGGGCAAACTCGCAATCTATCAGGGCCGCCAGCACATTTTCATCTTCAGGTTCTTCGGCCAAGAGAGCCCGAAGAATTTCGCGTTCGGATTCGAGAGCACCGCGTCGGTGATGGATGTCTGCCAGTTGCAGCCTGTAGGTACGCGACTTTGCCACATTACCCAACCTGAGATGGATTTGGGCAAGTCGTCCTAGCGCAATAACATCTTCTTCTCGCTCGTCCACCAGCCGCTCGAGCGCTGCCACTGCCCCAGCCAAATTGCCTTGTTGCTCGTTGGCATTCGCTAGACGAAGCAACACGTCGCAATAGTTGGCGGTGTCGCCAGCACCGTGATAATGCACGGCGAGGGCTTCGATCGCTGGAATATGGTTGGGATTCAGGGTAAGTGCACGATTGAGATACTCGAGCACGAGTTCGGGCTCGGTGCGCTGGGCAGCCGCCTCGGCCTGGCTCATGGCCACACTCACAGCCTCGTTAACTCGACCAACTACCTCCAAGACGTCTATGACGTACTTTTGCAATTCGTGGTCGTGAGGCGCCAGGGCTGCAACTTCCCGCGCTCCTTCGATCGCCGCTTCGCTTTCTCCGGTAGCGATCAATTCGTCGCAAGCGCGACTGAGATACTCCCGCGCTCCTTGGAGATTGTTCAACCGCACGAAGCACTTCGCGCGTTTAAGGAGCAACTGAGCTGAAGGCGGAACAGAGGCTTCCGCTCGCCCATACAGTTCGCAGGCTTTGGCAAGATCGGTGGCAGCAAACACATCGCCCAATTCCTCGAATTCTTGCGCTGCCTGTTGGCGCGCGCGAACGTTACCGGTGGCTCCCCACGCTTCCAGCACCTCAGCCCGCTCCAACCGCCATGGCAGCTCGTTTGGCATCAACCCCAGAATGCGATCGAAGGTGGCAACGGCTTTGACAAAATCGCGGTTGCTGAGGTAGGTGCGCGCCAATTGCGCCAACCGCTCGCATGCATCGCTCTTTTTATTCGTCGCGAGGTGAAGCTCGACTAGAAGTTCAAGGGCAGCTAAGTGGCTAGGCTGTTCTTTCAAAATCCCTTCGAGCTCGCGCTGGGCACGCTTGAAGTCGCGTGCTTCAAAAGCGAGCCGGGCCGTTCGCAGCCGTAGTCCCACTGCATCCTCGGCTTTGCCTAGGGCAGCGTAAAGCGACTGCAGTCGCGTTACCGCTTCTTCGTTAGTGGGCTGAGCATCCAATAATCTTTCATAAACTTGCAATGCCTTCTCTGGCATTCCCGCCGCCACGAACCATTGTGCCCACTCAAAAACCCGCGGGATCCAGTCGCCCTGCGCATCAGCCAAGATGGCCACCTCGCACAAACGAAGCCGAATCGTCGCATCGTGGGGAACCAATTCTAGGGCCTGCTCCAACAACTGAGCTGCGCGAAGAAAATCGGCATGAAGAACTGCAGCTTCTGCTCTCTCCGCAAGGAACCCTGCAGCTTCCTCAGGCTTGCCCATTTGTTCATAAACTTGAAGAACGTGGGGCACCACGTCCACGAGATCAAGCCGCAGCGAATCAGCTTGGCGGTATGCTTCAATCGCTTCCTGAAACTCTTCGCGCGCCGTGTAGAGATCGGCAGCGGTCATAAACTCTTCAAGGGCCGCTTCACGGTTACCTTCTTCCAGCAAGTACTCAGCCAAAACGTAGTGAGCCTTTGGGGCATCGGGCTGGTATTCTGCCCACGTTTTGACGTGCTCGTAAGCCGCAAGGCGCTCGCCCCGCTGAAGCATAAGCTGAGCGAGAACCGCGTGCTGCTCGCCGAGAGCTTCCGTGTTGCCCAGGTGTTCGTAAACCTGCAGCAAGCCACGACGCGCTCGCTCAAAATTTGCATCCGCCTGCAGAATCTCCTGATAAGTTTTTTCCGCCTCTTCGTAGTAACCAAGCTCTAGATAATTTTCGGCGACCTCAGCCTGCTTTTCGAGATATTCCGGATCAGCAGGCAAGCTTACCTCGATGCCGAAGTGGCTCCCCAGTTCTTCTACCGCCTTCTCGAGGGGAAGATCGCGGGCAAGAGCATATAGCTCCACGAGTGTGCCACCAGCCGCACCCTTGCACAGACTATACATGCACCGAAAGCTGCGGCGAGATTTATCAATGATGAGTGTGCGGAATACCGTTTCGCGGTGAATTGGACAAAAGCCCCGAAACGTCTCGGCGCTTTCCTGCAGCTTCTCCGTGTGATAACCAATGAGCTCAAGAACAGCCCGCGGGTCGAGCTGCTCGTTCAGTTCCTGAATCGCCTTCTCCGAGTAAATGCCCATGTCGAGTCCTGAGCTAATCGAGTTCGCTCAAGGACTCAACCTCTAGCGCGCAGCCTTGTCAACGAATGAGAAGGCATTCTGCGAATCTGTCGCACCCCAAAACCATCCGAAAACAGCCGCCTTCAGTGTGTACTAAGCCGATTGCCAAAGGTCAGCGCCACAGCCGCGAGGATGCAGGCAAAAGCCAGAAAGTTATTCCAGGACGGCTTTTCCCCAAGGTAGAAAATTGCAAAGAAAGTGAACACTATCAGTGTGATTGCTTCCTGAACAATTTTCAGTTGAAAACCGCTCCAGCCGGCCTGTGCCCCCAGCCGGTTTGCCGGAACCATGAAAAGATATTCGATAAACGCGATGCCCCAACTGACGAGAATCACTTGCCATAGCGGTAATTCGCGAAATCGCAAATGCCCATACCATGCAAACGTCATAAAGATATTGGAGATGGTCAGAAGTAGAATCGTTGACATAATCGGTATAAATCACTCGCCGGGCAAAAGGTTGCTGCGCACCATTATGCACCCGCGTTTCATCTCATTCAGAGGCCACTCTGCAAAAAATGCGCCAAGGCGTTTGCGGCACATTCACTCTCGCTTTGTGCGCATAACACGAATGCGCCACCGTACGAC
>JANZZJ010000236.1 GCA_026419455.1 Candidatus Sumerlaeaceae bacterium
CAGCGTCAGATGTGTATAAGAGACAGGGCCTCCCCCGTCTCCACCACAATCCCCGCACAGCCGCGTAATCCTTCTCTGATAAGATGATGGTGCACGCCAGCTGTGGCTAACAGAGCGGGAATCGGGGCATGGTCTTCGTCAACCCCACGATCCGACAAAATTATGATGCCGTAGCCTTGACGACAGGCCTCGGCAGCCCGCTCGCACAGCTCGTCCAATGCAGCCTCCAGGCCGGCTTCACCGCGGCGAGCATCGAATAGCATGGGCAACGTGATGGCCCGGTTATACTCGTCGTCGAGGTTGCGGAGCTTCTCGAGCTGTTCGTTGGTTATCAAGGGATGATAAATTCTCACCATCCGGGCATGTTGGGGGACTTCGTCGAGGATATTGCCCCATTTTCCGATGTAGTTGATGGTGGACATCACCATCTCTTCACGGATGCTGTCGATAGGCGGATTGGTGACCTGCGCAAAGAGCTGCTTGAAGTAGTTATAGAGGAGTTGCGGGCGGTTGGAAAGCACCGCAAGCGGGGTGTCATTGCCCATGGAGCCGACCGCCTCTTCCCCCTGGGCCGCCATGGGAGCCATGAGCATACGTAGGTCTTCTAACGTATAGCCGAAAGCTTGTTGGAGTTTGAGCAGGTCATGTTCATCGAGAGCCTCGAAGCGTGGCTGGGGGGGCGACGCCAACATCTCCAGATCAACGATGTTCTTTTCCACCCACTCACGGTAAGGATGACGGGTGGCCATGGTGCGCTTGATCTCTTCGTCGTCCACTATGCGGCCCTGCTCGGTGTCCACCAGCAGCATGCGCCCCGGCTGCATTTTGCCCTTATACACGATATTTTCCACGGGGATATCCAGGACACCGGTTTCTGAGGCAAAAATGAGCCGATCATCCGCAGTCACCCAATATCTGCCCGGACGCAGGCCATTGCGGTCGAGCACGGCGCCAATGCGCACTCCGTCGGTGAAAGCGATGGCCGCGGGGCCATCCCATGGCTCCATCAGGCAAGCATGATATTCGTAGAAGGCGCGCTTGTCAGGATCCATGAAAGGGTTGCCAGCCCATGCCTCCGGAATCATCATCATCACGGCCTGCGGCAAAGGCCGTCCACCCATGACAAGGAACTCCAAGGCGTTATCAAATGTGGCTGAATCGCTACCAGTTTCTGTAACCAGAGGGAAAAGTTTGTAGATCTCATCGCCGAACAAAGCGCTGGTCAGGGTGGCCTGACGGGCACGCATCCAGTTGCGATTGCCGCGTAGTGTGTTAATTTCGCCATTGTGGGCAATCATTCGGTAGGGATGGGCAAGC
Source organism: Candidatus Sumerlaeaceae bacterium (assembly GCA_026419455.1). Taxonomy (GTDB): domain Bacteria; phylum Sumerlaeota; class Sumerlaeia; order Sumerlaeales; family Sumerlaeaceae; genus DRVG01. The sequence goes on from JANZZJ010000236.1 coordinate 1,318, forward strand.
TCCCAACTAGGGAATGTGTTCGTTGAGAAGCGCGAATGAACAAGGGCAATGGCACTCACCACGGAGGGGTCGTTCAGATCCGGATAGAAGAGCGGGATCTGTTTAGCCATGAGCATGCCCTTATAGATAACGGTTCGGCTCGAGACGCTGGGCATGTAGAACATCTCATAGCCGGGCAATTTCTCATCCTTGATACGCCGATTTGCCCATTTGCGAATGACGTAGAGCTTGCGCTCGAAGACGTCTTGCCCCGCGTAGATGCCACGTTTCTTGATAAAAAATTGACGAATAATAGGCATTACGGAACGGGCGACTTCTCCGATGTACTGCGGCTGAACCGGAACATCGCGCCAACCAAGAAAAACCTGCCCCTCTTCAGCCACGATTTGTTCGATTCGCCGTTGGCAAGCCTCGCGGTGCCCCGGATTGGGTGAGAAAAATGCAACTCCTACGCCGTACTGGCCCGGGGGAGGAAGCTCAATGCCCAAGTGGGCACACTCACGGACGAAAAACTCATGCGGTATCTGAAGGAGAATCCCGGCTCCATCACCAGTTTCCGGATCGCAACCACAGGCACCGCGGTGGCTCAAATTGACTAGGATTTGCAATGCTTGCTCAACAATCTCGTGGGACTTTTTCCCCTTGATATCAACGACGAAGCCGACCCCGCACGAATCATGTTCGAACTGCGGATCGTAAAGACCTTGAGCTCCTGGTCGCACGCTGTTGTGTTGCATCGAAGTGCTTCCCTACCTCGTTGAAAATCTTTCCAAATAGAGCGTCGCCTCAATCTGGTGCAAGAACTACACCATTTCGCCGATAGAAAAACGCGCTGCAGCCCGTTCATTCAAACCGCCCGTATTTCGGCTACGAAATGTCGTTGGGGGAAGCGCCGTCACGGTTCTTAGCCGTCCCCCAACCAGAAAGCATTATGCGACTCCCTGTTCTCTTGGCTCTTTTTGAGCATCGGGTGGCACTTTTTGAGCGATGACCGCTCACGCGTGTCCCTGTCGCGCGTTTTGAATGGAAATGTTTCTCTTATTTATGTTTCTTTCACAATTGTTTCACGCATAAGGGAATGCTGAATTGTCAGTAAGTGAGCTAATGGCGTGCCAGCACGCAAGTGCGGGGATGTCTACGGCTGAGCGCCATCACGACAGCTAGCTCATAAGGAGATTTAGAGGAGATCATGGCTATTACTGCATTCGATTTTGAGAAGCCGATTATCGAGCTCGAGAATCAGCTTCTCGAACGAGAAAGGCAGGAGCCGCGCGACGAAGAAGCCATCCGGGCCTTGCGCGAAGAACTTGAACGCAAGCAGCGAGAGATTTTCGAAAATCTCACGCCCTGGCAACGGGTGCTGCTGGCGCGGCACATGGATAGACCGCACTCACTTGATTACGTGAATGCCTTAATGACGGATTTCATTGAGATCCACGGCGATAGAGCTTTTGCAGACGACAAGGCAGTGGTGTGCGGCTTTGCACGATTTCGCGGCGAACGCCTGTGCGTCATTTGTCAGCAGAAAGGCCGCGACACCAAAGAAAATCTCATGCGCAACTGGGGCATGATGCACCCAGAAGGCTACCGAAAAGCAATGCGCGTAATGCGGCTGGCCGACAAGTTTGGAATGCCGATTGTGGTATTCATTGATACGCCTGGGGCTTTCCCCGGCATCGGCGCCGAAGAACGCGGGCAGGCCGAAGCTATTGCGCGCAACATCCGCGATATGTTCACGCTCAGCGTGCCCATTGTGTGTGTGGTCATTGGTGAAGGCGCGAGTGGTGGTGCCTTAGGAGTTGGCGTTGGCGACCGCATCCTCATGCTGGAGAATTCCTGGTATTGCGTGATCTCGCCTGAGGGTTGCGCCGCCATTTTATGGAAAGATCGGGGCATGGCGGAACGCGCTGCTGAGCAACTTAAACTCACCGCCAAGGACCTCATCGCACTGGATGTGGTGGACGAGATCATTCCCGAGCCACTCGGGGGTGCCCATCGTGATCCGCAGACAACATTCAAGAACGTGGGCGAGGCCATCGGCAGGAACCTCGACACACTGCGCCATTATCAAGCAGCGGAGCTCATGGATCTGCGTTACAAGAAATTCCGCGCCATGGGCAAATACATAGAGTTACAGCAGGAAGAGGCCCCTACCAGCCAAAGCTAATCGCTCAGGGGGGGACTTTCAAAGCCCACAAAAACGGGTTCTGGCTGGAGCACCACTCCAAACCGCTCGAAAACCTGGGTTCGCACAAGCTGCGCGAGAGCTATAATGTCCCGTGCCTTTGCCCCACCAAGATTGACGATGGCAAGAGCATGTTTTTGTGAAAGCGCAGCAGCACCTAAACGTGTTCCCCGTTTGAGTCCTGCATGCTCAATAAGCCAGGCTGCCGACAACTTAACGTCGTCGCCTGCAGCATAATGGGGCGGCATCTCGTCGCTGCCGATCAACGCTTTGCGGCGGCAATAGTTAACTATTTCCTCAAACTTTTCGCGGCTGACGACAGGGTTGACAAAAAATGAGCCGCAACTTCGAGCGTTGGGATCGTTGGGATCAGCTAGCATGGACTTTCTGGCCCGAATGGCACGAACTGCCCCCCTGACCTGGGCCAGAGTCGGCACGCGAATCTTTTGCTCGTCAAGGTACGCGGCAAGCTCCGCATAGCGCACCGATGGCACCGCATCGCGAAAAAGACGGTAGGCCACCTCGATTATCAAATAGCGGCCAGCATCGCGCGTCTTGAAACGGCTTGTCCTGTAGCCAAACTCGCATGAATCGCTCGGAAACGTTTCGATCTGACCTGTGGCAAGATCAAGTGCTTTGACCTCCACTATGGTTTCGGAAACCTGTTGCCCATACGCGCCCACATTTTGAATGGGCGTGGCCCCAACCTGACCGGGTATGCCGGAAAGGCACTCGATTCCCGCCCAACCCTGCGCCACAGCGTGCTCCACGACGTAGTCCCAGCGCTCCCCTGAAGCCACATGCATGACGACGGTTTCTGCATCCCGCTGCTCCACCCGCCAACCGCGCGTGGCAAGCTGCAGCACCAAACCAGGAAAGCCACTATCGGCCACCACGACGTTGCTGCCGCCCCCCAATACAAAAAGTGGGAGCTCACGTTCGCGTGCCCACGCCAGCGCGTAACGGACATCTTCCAACGCCTGAGCTTGCAAAAAATAACGCGCAGCCCCCCCCACGCCGATAGTCGTATGATGGGCCAGGGGGTGATTGCAAACCATGCGCTCGTGCAACGGCAGAGGCGGTTTGTTTTGGCTCACGTTTTCTTCCTTATTCAGTTCGTAACTCTCTCTGCGATCAACTTTAGGTTAAGCCGACATCGTTTGTCTAGTTTTTGCGCAAGGAGAGTTCATTTTGTCCACCCATCGGCTTGTGCCACCAACGCCATAGCGCGCAGAGGGCCAGCACAAAAACCGTGGCCCAACCGCTGAGAAAAGCAAAACAGCCAAGGCGCCAACTGAAAGGATGATATCGGCACAAAATTTCCTCAGCACCAACTGGAACAACAATCCCCAGCTGCGAATGGTTGACAGGCACAGTCCGAAGGGGACGCCCAAGTTTATCAGTCGCCTTCCACCCGGGAGCCCAATTCTCTCCGGCCACGACTATGCCCTCACAGCCACCTGCATCTAATCGGAATTCTCCTGGGCGGTATGACCGGCACGGAGGGGAAGGATTGTCCGAGAGTACATCGCGCGTGACTCCGCAGATAGTTCCGCGGTTTGCCGCGTGCTGAGCGCCCCCTGGGTCACAAGCCCACTTCGCAAACTCCGTGGGATTCCAAATGAGCCACTCGGCTGAGGAAGGTGGCAAAAGGCCAAGGGGAATACCGCAGAACAACCTCGTGTTGAGTTGCATATGAATCGGTACGTCGCGAGGGTTAGATGGACGGTAGAACCGGTGTCCCACCACAAACTCGCACTGCGTGCCCAACGCATCAGAAGCTGAGTTGTTGTTCATGAGAGCGTCAAGGAGGTCTGCGGCCGAGGGATGCACAACCACTCGCCGCGTAATGCGAAAGTACGAAGGTGCCGTAACTCTCCTCCAGAGAGTCAGCTTTCCTGATTCTTCCAGATGGCGTTCCCAATGCTCGACGGGCAAATTTAGGGACGGCTCACCGATAAGCATTGTAACAGCGTAATTATCCAAAAACACAGGGTGATACCATCCCATTTTCTGTACAAGCTGCTGGTAACGGCCCAAGATGATCGGGTGGTAGCCGGCAGGTGAGGCTCTCCTAGTCACGAGACCGCTGTTGTCGAGAAGATTTCTCCCCATGAAACGCGATGGCGGAGAGTTCTTTTGCCATGATGCACCGCCGCTGACGACACTAGACCGTAACAAATGCCAATAGTACTCGTCGCACGGGGCAAATCGCCGGAAAGCACGATTGGCGTCAAGGGGCGTCACTAGTGTTGCGAACCCGAGGACCAGTGCTAACGTCCCAGGTAACATGGAGGCTTCCCGACACGGATTTAGCAAATCCCTTCGGAGAAAACGCAAGTGGCCACCACAGAGCAATGCTACACCTAGGATCAGTGCTCCGGCCCCCAAAAGGTGGACTCCCCCGAGACGAACTTTTTGGCTGAGGATAAAACCAAACCTTGCCCACTGGGCCTCTGTGCCGATGTGGAGTAGACGACCGACACCAGAGGGAAAGGCGACCATTCCACTCGCTAACAAAATAGCAACGAATGCGACCAGCATGGTAAACCGACAAACGCTTCGACGAGCCGCTGGCGGATCGTCACATGCCCCCACCAAGCGGTCTATGCCCAGCGCAGCTAGGAGGACAAGTCCCAAAGTACTGAGGAACATGAACGTCCCCGGCGAACGGAACTTGGCGAAGCCGGGCAACGTGTAGTAGAGAATTTTGTAAAGGCCGGCATACTTCCCCAATCCAACCCACAACGCCAGGAGGCCCACCCCCCCAATCACCCATCGAAGCCGATGACGTCCGTGCACAAGGCCGATCAAAGCCAAGAGCACGGCAAACCAGCCGATAAAATCGCTCACAATACGCTCGCCCCAAAAACCAAAGTAAGGTTCTTGCGCGTTGCCAAGGTTGGCACCAAACACACACGGAATCACAAATTCCCAAAGTTCCAGCGGGGGGTAGCTCGTTTCCACAGCTTCCTCATAAGGCACGCCCCCTGCGCGATTGGAGACGGACGATGCTTCCAGCCCAGGAAAAATCTGGGCCGCACTGAGAACTAGCGCGAGAACGAGGCTTGCAGCAGCGCGGCACCCGAGCCTCCCCCAGCTCTGCGGCTTCTCTCGGTTTGCAACCGCAACCGAAGCCGTAGCGAGAATAACGGCGGCGCCCACCGTCGCATAGGCGATTTGTGTGTGACTGGCCAGCAGCTGCATTGCCAGGCCAATTCCCGCCAGCACTCCAGCCCGCCGCCCCGAAGAACCTTTAGCGCCCCACTCGAGTGCTGCTGCCAGCACGAGGGGGGCCCAAGCGATCGCGATCATCTTCTGGAGATGGCCAGCGTGAACCAATGTCAGAAAATGGCCAGAAACGCAGAAAAGCAGCCCAGCAAAGATAGCAACGCGCGGAGAAATTCCCAGCCGAAGTGCCAACCATGTGCACGTGACACCCGCAACCGTTAGAGCCAAAACATATTGCAGCGTGAAGGCCGTGTTGAAAGGCAGAAACGCAAAACAGAACTGGAAAGGATAAAAAGGACAAAACGCAAAGGAACCGATAAAAGGAAAACCGCTAAACAAATACGGACACCACAACGGCACGAGTTTTTCTCGCGCAAGCTGGTCCCAGCCATAGCTAAGCATGATATAGTCGTGAGCGACGGTATCCGTGCCATAGAGGAGAAAGTCCCTACCCAGCGCCCGCCCAAACAAAAACAGCGCCAGGAGCGTGCTTCCTAGTCCACCCAACGCTAACACCCAAGCTTGGCCGGCTACTGCGCGATCAGAATGCCGGATCATCTGTCCCTCGCTTGAATCCCGAAGTCGTCATTCCCCATGGCCGCACGCTGCGACTTAAGGTTGAATGTCGTTTTTGCATTTTGACTCTGCGGAGTAAAAGCCACCAATAGGCTACAGAAAAGAGGAAAAAGATGCCAGGAATAGATGTGAGGGGCTTGAGGGTCGTCTCGCGTTGTAAGGCTGTCGTTGCGGTTGCAGTGACGATGACGATGGTGGCAGTCCTTTTCAGTGGTTGCTCGCGCGGCGATGCAGGGCCAAGCACGAAGGGAGTTCATGTCATTGAATTCTGGGACTTTCCCCACCTGCCGAAAACCAACGAGTACCTCCAACAGGCCATGCGCCGGTTCGAGGAACTGCATCCCAACGTGCGCATTCGCTACACCAAACTTCCCTGGCAGGACGGACAACAGAAGGTGATCTTGGCCGTCAACAGCGGCCGCCCTCCGGACGTTTGCGGACAGGTTAACGTTTCAAGCCGTTTCATTGCTCAGGATGTGCTCGAACCGCTGGAAGACTACCTGAGAGAGGAAATCGCCGATTTTCATCCAGAGTACATCGAAGCAGTGTCATTTGGCGGACACGTGTATGCTGTTCCGTGGTACAAAGCGTGTTACGTCGCATTGCTCAACCTTGACCTTTTCGAGAAAATGGGGGTGGAACCACCCCGCGACGGCCGTTGGACATGGGATGAGTTTGTCGCGAAACTCAAAGCCCTCACCAAGTACGAAACACCCGACGGAAAACTCCATGATGGCCTCGCTCCACCGCGACATTTAGCCAATTACAAGCAGTACTATGGATTGGTTACGAATCTCGGCCCCATGGAGTACGAAGCCTATTCAATCATCTATAATGCGGGTGGGCGTATTCTGGAACAGCAGGCTGACGGATCAGTACAATCGGCCGTGGCTTCGCCTGAGTTCTTGGAGGGCGTTCGCCGACTGATCGCGCTCGAAAATGAGTACAAAGTGGTCCACCCGAAAATCGGCGCAATGACGCAAGAGCAAAGCTGGAACATCTGGCGAGACAACCGGACGTGCGCCGTGACTTTCCAGGGAGCTTGGTGCATCACGGCTGTGGAGGTAGCGAATGCAGCCATTGCCCGCACAAACGAGCGTAAGCGTGCTGCCGGACGTATCAACGAGCTCGAGAGCCCCATAAGGTACATGATCGCGGCTCCACCCCACGATGAAGGAACAACGCCCGTGCTAGGCTCGTCCGGGCTTGGGACATACGTCGTTTTTCGCCAGCGTGATCCGGAAAAGCGCCGGCTTTGTGCAGAATTCGTGAAGTTTCTCGTCAGCGGTGAAGGTCAACGTGTATTACGCCATGAAAACGTCTACCCCTCGCGGCGCAGCACAGGCAATTTGTGGGAGGAAAATCCGATGCTGGCGCGCGTATTCGAACTTTTTCCTCACGGCGTCATGTCGCCCCTTGTTCCGGGTACCGAGCGGATAGACAAGGTTCTCCAGCAGGAATTGCAACGCGCGTTGTTGGGGCTCACCACACCCGAAGAAGCAGTACGCGCGGCCGACGCGAAGGTTCGTGCCATACTCGAAAGAGCCCGACGTCAAGCCGTGCGGATCAAAGAAGACCGCTCAACCAGATAGATAGGCTTCAGCTCTTGACGCGTCTGCCTAGTAAAGGGTCCAATCGCTCACCCCAGCTGACGGCCCAAAGGTGTAGAATTCGCTCGCGTCCACGTTACCGTCGTTATTCGTAGTGGCAGGAACTTGCGTAGCAGCAATGAGTGCTCCCGCGTTTGGGCTAGCGTATTCGACGGCAGCAATGTAGAGGGTGGTTGGCACTTCAGCCGTTCCTATCATGCCCCCGCTTGTCGGATAAAGCTGGGCCAAATCAATCGTGCCCTCAAGAACCCCGCTTGGACCACCCGACGCCACTTGAGAAAAACCGCCGAGCGTCTGTAGTTCGTTCTTGTCGAACCATCCTGCCCAATTGTTGTCGGCTTCGTTGGCAAGCATGGCATCCCATGCAACACATGTTCCCGTCTTCCCCCACGGCGCGGAGCGTGTTGAGGAAAGTGATTTTGTGATGAAGATAAAATGATCGCGGGAATTACCAGCGCCTTGCGTTGCGACGTAGAGAATGTTGCCATCTCGCGCCACCCAAAGCTTGAGCCCGCCGGGTGTTTCGGCACGTACCAGCGAGTTGCTTTCTGCCACGCCATCAATGGTCCACAGCGGCGGCGCCGCTCCTTGCACGGTAAAGTGCCAGTCCTGACCGCTATTATTATCCCACGTGCCAGCACCATTGTGGAAGACCATATCGAGCTGAGTCGCGCTCATGGGCACAGTAACCGTTGTCTCCCAGCGCTGAGAGCTCGCGTTCCAAGTCATACTGACGTCGGTCTGCACAGGGTTCCAATTGTTGATGCCCCAATGCATAAGAACATTCGTTGCTCCCTGCAGAGGACCGCCTACCGGATTGTAGGAAAC
>JANZZJ010000239.1 GCA_026419455.1 Candidatus Sumerlaeaceae bacterium
CTGCGGACGACGGCTCCGTACCCGCCGTATGCGCAAATGGTCTACACCGTCAAGGACCAGTTTGGTAACATTGTCATCCAAAGTGGTCCCAACCTCCAGGGGAACAATTACGATTCCGGCTGCATGCTGTTTTGTGGCATGCAATATACCGTGGAAGCTGTTGACCTAGCAACCAACACCGTCTTCACCCCTCAAACGGTGACGTTGCCGTGTTGTCCTCAGGCGGTCTCGTTATACTTCCAGTAAGCCGGCGAACAAGTGGTGAATTCTTTGCGGTGGGGTGCCCTGGTGCCCCACCGCATTTTTCATCAGAGAGTCCATGTTTGAATCACCTTGCAAATTTATATGGGGTATTTACAATGCAATACGTGCCGGACAAAAGAGTGACCTGAGTCACGCCATAGCGGGATGACGCGGGGAAAGGAGAACGGTTCATGACTGTCGCAATTCGTCTTAAACAATTGCTCGATTCATCGCAGATTCCTTACAAGATTGAGGTGCATCCGCCTGCGTACACCGCCGAGCAGGTTGCGGAAGCAGCTCATGTTTCAGGCTACGACATGGCCAAGGTAGTGATAGTGGTCGCCGACGGAAAGCACGTGATGATTGTACTTCCCGCCAACCACCGCATCGAACTTCCCGCCTTGCAGGCGCTGCTTGGCGCCAAGGAGTTGCGTTTGGCGCAGGAAGCAGAATTTGCTAACGACTTCCCGGACTGCGAGATCGGTGCCATGCCGCCGTTCGGTTCTCTCTATAACCTGCCGTTGATCGCGAGTGAGGCACTCCGTCAGGACGAGACCATTTACTTCAACGGCGGGTCCCACCGGGAAATTGTTCAGATGAAAAGGGAAGACTGGGAGCGGGTTGCCCAACCAAGTTGGGGAACGTTCAGCAGGATAGCGGTATGATTAGGGACGACGTTTGCTGGAGCGGCATACTGCGCGTATCGCAGAAACTGAGCGAGCCTAAAACGTTGCGGCCATTGGAAAGAAACCGAGTCTAGCGCTTACGTTGAGCTGCCTCCTCTGCAACGATGTACCAAGTAAAAAGGGGTGTGGGCGCCGGCTGTAATTGTTTCGTGACCGTACGCGGAGAAGGCTGCGGCGTTGCGCTAATGCTCGCACGCTGAACGAGACGTCCCGTTCTGTCGTAAAAGTAGGCTGCAGATCCCATCCGCTTTTCGTATCCGATCAACTCACCAGAGGATTTATAATAGTAAATGGAATTCCCCGTGGCGCGAGCTGTTCCCAAAACAGTTCCGTTCGGCCGGGATATCTGGTAGAGATCGTTCCCATATTGCCACTCCCTTCCAAGATAGGAACCGTTCGGAGCATAAAAAAATTTCTGCCTCTCGGTTGGCTGACGCACAAACAGCTCGGTCGTTCCGCGTGATGAGTAAATAATCTCAGAAGAGCCCATCGGTAGTTTTTTGGCAAGGTAGCGCCCTGAAGACTCATAGTAACTCACTGTTTGGGCGGTTAGAGATGCGGCACGAAGCATGATGAGAATTAAAAGGGCGTAGAATCCGCGACTCATAGGACACCTCCTCAGAAATGAAAATAATGCCGGGGACGGGATTCGAACCCGTATGACCGTTGCCGGTCGAGGGATTTTAAGTCCCTTGCGTCTGCCACTTTCGCCACCCCGGCACATTACGCAAATCTTCCTGCCATTATGTTTACACTGCAAACGAAGGAAGCGTTCAACAAGAGATAAAACGCCACAATCGTTCGCTCAAGGACGAAGCCGCATGGCTGAACGCACCTCGCGCATGGTCTCCTCCGCCACAGCGGATGCGCGTTCAGCGCCCTTGCGTAATACCTCGTCCACGTAATCAGGATTGCTTTCCAACTCCTCGCGCCGTCGGCGAATGGGATCGAGCATGGCGTTAAGGATTTCCGCCAACTCTTTCTTGTTTTGCGTGCAACCGCGAATGCCTTGCCGGCACTCTTCCCATGAGACGAGATAATTATCGGGGTCGTAAATTTTACGCAGCTGACACACAACGCAGTTTTCGGGCACACCGGGATCGGTTTTGCGAATTTTTGTTTCTGTCGTGATCATCTGGTTGACCTTCGCCACCACCTCTTCGGATGTATCGCGTATGTAGATGGCGTTACCATAGGAACTGCTCATCTTCCTCCGGTCTAACCCAGGTAGTGTCCCAGTGTCTTCCGGAATGAGCGCCTGAGGTTCAGGGAAAATCTCTCCGTAAATGTGATTAAAGCGTCGGGCGATTTCGCGAGCGATCTCAAGATGCGGAGCCTGATCTTTTCCCACCGGTACAAGTTCAGCTTTGTAGATCAGAATGTCCGCTGCTTGAAGAACGGGATAGCCAAGGAGCCCGTAAGAGATGTATTCGGCAACGTTTTCCTCGTTATACTTTTGGGCGAGAGTGGCAATCTTGTCCTTATAGGTAGGCTGGCGTTCAAGCCATCCCACAGGCGTGACCATCGAAAGAAGCAAATGGAGTTCCGCGTGCTGCTTGACGTCGGATTGGAGGAAGATTGTGGTTTTTTCAGGGTCGAGTCCCACGCTTATGTAGTCTACCACAAGCATGCGCGAATACGTAGCGATTTCCTCGGGATTCTTGAAACGCGTGGTGTAGGAATGCCAATCGGCCACAAAACAAAACATGTCGTAAGTGCCTTCGTTCTGGATCTTGACCCACTGACGCAATGCACCTTCCAAACGCCCGAGGTGAATAGGCCCCGTCGGTTGCATTCCACTAAGAAGTCGCGGTTTTCGCATATTCCTTTTCCTTATGCTCAACGTGGTGGGTTATGAAAAAAGGACTCTACACGCCCGATTCAAGACACAAAAACACGTTTGGGCATTGCGCGCCCGCGCAAAATAAAAAGCCGAGGCATTCTCACGAAATGGGGCGAATGGGGATACCGCGCGCGGCTAGGTAATCTTTGGTTTCGCGAATGGTGAATGTTCCAAAATGGAATATGGACGCTGCGAGTACGGCATCGGCTTTTCCCTCTAACAAAGCTTCTGCGAGGTGTTCAAGGGTGCCCGCGCCACCCGAAGCAATCACAGGGATTCCCACGGATTCGCTCACGGCGCGTGTAAGTTCGATGTCGTAGCCGTCCTTTGTGCCGTCGCGGTCCATGCTCGTCAGAAGAATCTCGCCAGCACCGAGCTCTTCGACGGTTTGCGCCCATTGGACAGCGTCAAGACCTCGCGGTTTACGACCGCCGTGCGTAAAAACTTCGAAACGAAGGTCGGGACGTTGACTACGTTTTGCGTCGATGGCGACGACAATGCACTGGCTACCAAAACGTCGTGCCGCCTGCCGCACAAACTGGGGATTTTCGACCGCACTCGTGTTGAGCGAAACTTTGTCCGCGCCAGCACGCAGCAAAGCCTTTATGTCGTCGAGAGTGCGAATCCCACCGCCAACAGTAACGGGCATAAAGACCTCAGCGGCAGTTCGTCGCACGACGTCAATCATAATCTGCCGTCGTTCATAGCTGGCGGTGATGTCGAGAAAAACGAGTTCATCGGCGCCAGCACGGTCATAAGCTATGGCACACTCGACGGGATCACCGGCGTCCACTAGGTTGACAAAATTGACGCCCTTGACGACCCGCCCGTCTTTCACGTCGAGACAAGGTATGATGCGTTTCGTAAGCATAGTCCTCAGTGAGAAATTCGACTCGTGTGTTGAACCATTCAACCACTAAAAAGCACGCACCCGTTTTCCGTTACAAGGAAAACGGGCACTTGCGCTGGTCACGAGCTTGGGACTTACGCGAGGTGCTTGTTGATCACTTCAACTAGCATGTTTTTCGGGAGAGCTCCCACAATGCGCTCGACAAGCTGACCATTCTTAAAGATCATAATGGTGGGGATAGATGCTACCCCATATCGCGCAGCCACATCCTGGTGATCGTCCACGTTATACTTGCCCACTTTGAGTTTGCCCTCGTACTCGCGAGCAATGTCGTCAACGATCGGCGCGACCATGCGGCAGGGGCCACACCAAGGAGCCCAGAAATCAACGAGATAGGGAACCGTACTTTGGAGCACTTCCGTGTCAAAGGAGGCATCGGAAAGCTCCTTCACGAATGCAGATGTCATATTTGACCTCTTAGCTGGATTGAAATTGCGCGACTGCAGTAGAGAGGCAAACTCTACCGTCGTAGAGCGCTTTGCCGACAATTACGCCATGCAAATTTGGCTTATTCAAGGCGCGAAGCTTAGCGATATCGTCTAGTGCCCCCACTCCACCGGAAGCGATAACATCTATGTTTCCAAGGTCAAGCAACTCAATGAGAGCAGCATAATTGGGGGAGCTAAACATACCATCTCGGGCTATATCAGTGTAAATGACTGTGAGTTTCGGCAAGCTTGTCAGGAGGCTGCGAAGGTAGTCGGTGGCTCGTACTTCCAGGGTTTTCGTCCATCCCCGCGTGGAAAGCAGGCCATCGCGGGCATCGGCTCCGACAATAATACGGTCCCCATAGCGGTCAACCATACGGCGTAAAAATTCTGGTTCTTCCAACGCCTTGGTGCCCAAAATCACGTAATTGATGCCAGCATCGAATAACGTTAGAACCGTTTCTTCGTCGCGGATTCCCCCACCAACTTCAATTTCGACGGTGGTTGCTTCGCGTATCTTCTTAATGGTCGTCAAATTGCGTGGCGTTCCCTCGAACGCCCCATCGAGATCCACTACGTGAATGCGACGGGCACCATCACGTTCGAACTGCCGAGCGACGTCGACAGCATCGACGCTATAGCGCGTCCGCCGGTTGCTGTCGCCTTGCTCAAGGCGAACGCACGCCCCCCCCATCAGGTCAATGGCGGGGATAACCAAAAATTTCACGGTGGGAGTATCCGATGCCATAAATTTTCCTAAGTCCGTAAAAGGAATTGGCGGCAGCCGCAGAGGCTGCCGCGAAGATTCGACACTACTTACGCAACAGCCCCTTAGAGCTGTTCGTAGAGCTCGACCAGATGGATCCGGCGGCTGGGATGGCGCAACTTATTAAGCGCCTTGGTCTCGATCTGGCGCACGCGCTCACGGGTGACATTGAAGATTGCCCCCACTTCTTCAAGTGTGCGCGGAAAATCGTTGTTCCCGATACCAAAACGCAGGCGCAAAACCTTCTCCTCACGGTCGCTGAGGGTTTTAAGAATTTCGTCGATTTGCTGTGCCTTGAGCAACTGAGCTGCCTTATCGGCAGGATCAATGGCCTCTGGATCGCTGATGAAATCGCCAAATGTGGAATCGCCATCTTCTCCAATGGGGGTTTCTAGCGAAATAGGCTGCTGCGCAATTTTGAGGACCCGACGTATTTTTTCGACGGGTAGACCCATCCGCTGCGCCAATTCCTCAGGGGTAGGCTCGCGCCCTAGCTCCTGCACCAGTTGCCGACTCAGACGCGTAAGTTTATTGATGGTCTCGATCATGTGCACGGGGATGCGTATGGTACGGGCCTGATCGGCAATGGCCCTCGTGACCGCCTGGCGAATCCACCAAGTGGCATAGGTGGAGAACTTGTAACCTCGCTGGTATTCGAATTTATCCACCGCGCGCATCAGACCGATATTGCCTTCCTGAATGAGATCGAGGAACTGCAAGCCACGGTTAGTGTAGCGCTTGGCGATGGAAACCACGAGGCGGAGATTAGCCTCGACAACTTTTTTCTTAGCAGCGCGGGCGATCTGCTCGCCGGCCTCGATCTCTTTGACAATCACGGCAAGCTCTTCGAACGTATTGCCAGCTTCCTTTTCGAGACGCTTCACCGTCCGCTGAGCCTCGCGAACGCGCTTATCGAGCCGAATGAGCTCATCCAAGGTATAGCCGTATTTTTTCTCTAGGGCCTTGGCTTCAGGAGAGTTCCGGCGCGTCTTTTTCACAATTCGCCGCAAATCGTCCTGACTGAGCATGGTGCTCATCACGATTTCGCGAATCTCGTTATTCGCGTTTTCGATTTGCTCAAAAACCTTTTTAATGTGGGCAGCGATTTCCTCGATGACGGTGAAGTTCAGGTCAATGGCGAGCAAGTGCTCGAAAATCTCTTTCCGTCGCTTTTCGACCTGTTTGTGGAGGCTTTCTCTTCGTTTTGCCGGAAGCTCAGGATCATCCAGCTGGTCTAGCGTGGTGAGAATTTCAGAATACTCCAAGAGGATTTTGTCGATGTGATCGAGGACGTGGCGAACGTAGCGCTGCCGCACTTCGGGGTCGGATTCATCAATGTTGGGCCGCAAGATGTCGTTGAGGTTTACAGCCCCAGATTCGATTCGGCTGTAGAGTTTTTTTAACTCGTGGGCTGTGGCACTAGCCCGGGCGATAGCCGCCGTGATTTCGTGGCGTCCTTTTTCAATTTCCTTAGCCAGCGCAATTTCCTCCTCGCGCGTCAGCAGTGGAACTTTCCCCATCTCCATGAGGTAGAGGCGGACCGGATCGTCTATCTTGGAGCCATCGGTGTCGTCTTCCTGGATCCCTTCGATTTCGAGAGCCTTGTTGGGATCCAGCTCCTCCTCAATTTCTTCCTCGGCGCGAGCAACACCTGCGGCTATGTCTTTCTCATCATAAACTTCTATGTCGAGTTGCTCGAGTTCCTCGAGCAAACTTTCCATGTCCTGAATTGTGGCGTCTTCAGGCAGGCTGTTATAGATTTCATCGTAGGTAAGGTGGCCTCGCTCTTTGCCAAGGTCAATCAGGTGAGCTATGTCGCTTGAATGCGCAGAACGGCCAGATTTCATAAAATCAGCCCCTTTTTCCTTGTGTGGTGTTGTGCTTCCCGTTTTGGCATGGTTTTGGCCTTCCGGTCATAATCAGCCCGCACCCCGCAGCTCACATCGGAGAACCATCGGGGCAATGTGGTGGAACACAGATTAGCGCAAACACCCCCTCATCTTTTTCCCCCTTGTTCCATACAACTCGAGCTAAGCGATGCTCTACTGACAAAACACTCACAGTGCTTTCCGCTACTCAAGCATAGTGTGATGTATTCGCACTGCGCTGACAAGCTTCGTCGCTGGCAGTGGGAATACATCAAATCCGCGGGAAAAACTTCTATTGATTTTCCCGCTTCACGCTTGCGAACATACTTGTTTGGGATGTGTCTTATTCAGCGGGCGGCCGTTGAAACACCTGCCTGAAGGGCTCCGAGCTGCCCGGATAAAAAGAGTGGGGGAAGGGTGGCGTGAGCCGAACAATTATATTCATTGCGCACCAGAACATCGCCAAAGAGCAACGCGAGCGATTCCTTCGCGCGTTGCGCGACACGGGATTAGCCCCCAAACCCTTGGTTGCCGACCCCCTGACGCGATGTGGCGTGTTACTGGATTTCGTCAAGCGGATGGAGAAATCAGGGGATAGTGTCTTTGTCTGTCTTGACACTCCAGAACTTATTCTAACTCGAGTTGTCGCGGGGCACGCCCAGGCGTCTGTGGCAGCCGTTATGCCGCAGTTTGACGAGTCCCCAGGAGCAATTCGCGGATGGTGCTCAAACTTGGAGACTCCCTTTGTGGTGGTATTTCCATCAACACCTCAAGGGCTGGTTGAGTGGCTAAGACGCACCTTTGCCGAGTTCGCTGCAATCACACAAGAACCCATGGCAGATTCCGTAGGTAGTATTAAGGTGGTTGGAGCGCGAATCGGTGCACGCGCCAAGTTTTCACCAGAAGATGCTGAATGGTTGGAAAAAGTTGAAAAAGAATTCAGACCACGGCTTCGGGCCAGCACCCGTGCCGCTGATGCAACGCCCAAGTCGAAGAGTTTGGATTTCTCGATAGAGTTGCGTAGGATCATTTCCAATGCACGCGAGC
>JANZZJ010000131.1 GCA_026419455.1 Candidatus Sumerlaeaceae bacterium
TATCCTTTATATCTCGAAGCTTGACGGGATTTTTGATATTCTTACTGGCGCAGAGGCCGACCTTTTGAAGGCACAAATGATGCAGCCGGCCAATCGGATTGGGGCTGCTATACCCGAGCGCGTTGCCTCGGCTGGCGTCGAGATCCCCACCGGCTCCACGCCGGCAATACCACGCCCGGGAGTAGGCATTAGCCCCCGCCCTGAACCAGCCGTACCGCCACCCTCGCCGGGCGCTGTGAGGGTACCAGAATCTCCTGTTCGAGAACCTGAGAAGCCCTTTGCGGCCGCCGCGCGTTCCGGCGCAGAAACGGACCCCTTTGCGTCCCTCGATGGCACCGTCCGCACACAAAAAGAGATGATTGAGGAACATTGCCGAAAAGCCGTGGAGTACATGCGGGTCGGGAATTATGATATGGCCGTTCTCGAGTACGAGAAGGCTCTGCGCATTGACCCAGAGTATCTGCCCGCACTCAACAATCTGGCCATTGTGTACGAAAAACAACCTTCTTGGATCCCTAAAGCCATCGAGCAGTGGGAGCTGGTCCTGCGCATTAGCCAACAACGTGGCGACCAGAAACACATGGATCGCGCGAAACGGCATTTGGCCAACCTTCGCCAGCTTCACGGCTAAGGGATGGAGTAGCGCCTTCCGTAGCTGCGCCATTAATGTTGGCGTGCGGCAAAGAGAAAAACAACTCCTTGCTTACCCAAGCCCCATTGACCCTTCAGGGTGTAGAATTTTGGGAGTGATGCCGTGTAGTCCCAAAACAAAGCGGGGCGCGCCACACACAATATTATTGATCACTACAGCGAATACAACGGACGAGGCCCTATGGGAAAGGTAACCGGCTTTCTAGAAATCCGCCGGCAGATGACACGCTACCGCGACCCGCTCGAGCGCTTGAGCGACTATCGCCAAGTGCAGCTCGATGCCCCTGTAGAGCTTGCGCAACAGCAGGGGGCGAGATGCATGGATTGCGGAATTCCCTTCTGTCACAAAGGGTGTCCGCTGGGGAACGTCATTCCCGACTGGAACGATCTCGCATATCGCGGTCGCTGGCGAGAAGCTATCGCAGAGCTGCATGCAACGAACAACTTCCCCGAATTCACCGGATGGGTTTGTCCAGCGCCATGTGAATACGCATGTGTGTTGGGCATCAACGACGACCCCGTGACAATCAAAATGATCGAGCTCGCGGTGATTGAGCGGGCGTTTCGAGAAGGTTGGGTTAGGCCCCAACCACCCAAGGTAAGGACAGGGAAAAAGGTCGCTGTCGTGGGGTCGGGCCCCGCCGGCCTAGCATGTGCTCAGCAGCTGAATCGCGCAGGACATTTTGTGACCGTTTTTGAGCGCGCCGATCGGGTTGGCGGCCTGCTCACGTATGGCATCCCCGATTTCAAGCTGGAAAAATGGATAGTGAAACGCCGGGTTGACCTCCTCGCCGAAGAGGGGATCGTCTTCCGCACACAGGCCAACGTGGGCTTTGATGTTTCGGTTGTTGAGCTCAGAGAGAATTTTGACGCTATCGTCCTCTGCGGTGGCGCAACGCGCCCCAGAGATCTACCCGTGCCCGGCCGCGAACTCGACGGCATTCACTTCGCCATGGAATTTCTCCCACTGCAAAACCGTCGTGTCGCTGGTGACAACCTCGATGGAATGCGCGACATCAGCGCAAAGGATAAAAGGGTTGTAGTCATCGGCGGTGGAGATACTGGAAGCGACTGTGTGGGAACAGCGTTGCGCCAGGGTTGTGCATCCGTGCATCAGTTCGAGCTGCTTCCCAAGCCCCCGGAAAACCGCACTCCGGAGATGCCTTGGCCTACCTATCCTATGATTTTGCGGACTTCAACGTCGCATGAGGAAGGTGAAGCTGCCGGCAAGCTCACGCGCCAATGGTCAATCTCGACCAAAGCGTTCTCAGGAAGCCGGGGCCACGTGGAAAAATTGCACGCAGTCCATTTGGAGTGGACAAAGGACCCTAAAACCGGGCGCCCCATCATGCGAGAAATCCCTGGTAGCGAATTCACGATGGACGTCGACCTCGTCTTACTCGCCATGGGATTTGTGGGCCCCGAAACCGATGGCGTCATCAGCCAACTCGGGCTCGACCTGGACGCGCGAGGGAACGTGGCAACCGACGCCAATTTTATGACCAGTGTGGAGGGTGTGTTTGCTGCTGGCGACATGCGTCGTGGGCAATCACTGGTCGTCTGGGCAATCACGGAGGGACGCAAGGCCGCCCGGGGTGTGGATCTGTACCTCATGGGAGAAACGCTACTGCCCTGACCGATTTCTCCCCCGCACCCAACGAAACTGATGACGCAGGCTGTTGCTGCGGGGACATAGAGAGTGCTGCCGGACGCCGATGTGTCTCAGTGGAGACCACCTTGTGCTCGGCCTTCGCGCCAACCCCGCACGTGTCTTTCGGGCATCAAGCCTCCAGGAGCGCAAATTCACCTTCTATCCTACAACGCTGGTTGTCTCAGACAGCTGCGCAATTGAGTTCGCTAAGCTCTTTCCATCCCGCAGGGAATTGAATGGTTGAAAACAGCTAGCGGACAGCCGCAACTTGGGACCCGGGCTATCATTATCCGCAGGGGATGGCTAAACGATGCAAGCAAGGCGATATTATGTTAATATCGTAAAGTATTTTCGAGGCCATCTAGAGACTATTTGTTCGTCTCTTTTTCTCTTCCCTGTTGCAGTAGTCATTGTGCGTGTCCAGGCCGCCTGTGCGACAAATCTTAGCTCGACGTTGGAGAAATTCTTGAGTGGAGAGTTGGGACCAGTTTTTTCCGCTCGGATTTTCATGCGCTTACTTATTCCCGTTGTGTGGTCCTTCGGCCCAAACTGCTGGTTCCCAGAACACGCCAATGAGTTGATCCAAATTGTCGCCACATGGGCGGGGTTGTGGGCATGCTGGCGCATTGCCTCGGCATCCTTGTC
Organism: Candidatus Sumerlaeaceae bacterium; assembly: GCA_026419455.1. Taxonomy (GTDB): domain Bacteria; phylum Sumerlaeota; class Sumerlaeia; order Sumerlaeales; family Sumerlaeaceae; genus DRVG01. The sequence goes on from JANZZJ010000131.1 coordinate 2,948, forward strand.
CCAGACAGAAAGCCTCGGTGTCTCGCTGCTAGCTGGTCTCTGGCTACTTTGGGGAATGCTCCCCATGGGCTTTTCACTCGCCTATCCCTATGACCTGCCAGCTTTCGCTCTTTCAGCATTGGGCATGCTTGCACTTTTACGACGCGATTACTATGTGCTGATGCTCGCGCTATGTGTGGGAATTCTTACGATAGAAACGCTCGTGTGGTTGCTTATCGGCGCACTCGTTATGGAATTCACGAAAGGTAACGTGGCATTTGGGTGGCCACGCGTGGCATTGCTAATTCTCCTAAGTGCCTGTGCCTATTTGTTGCCTCGCTTTGCCATCACGTGGCAATCAGGACGCGCCCTCGCCTTCCTTACCGTTGATCTTGTTGAGAACAAAGTGACGCAAACACCGCGCGTGATGACGAACTTGAGAGAACTTCTCAAGCTCCATCACGGCTCGCTCACAGAAAATGTTTACTGGTATGGAATGCTCTATCTTCCCATGTTTTTCATTTGGCGGCGACTCGACACCACGCTCCGTGCTGCGAGCTTGGGATTGGTCGTGCTTTTCGCCGGCAACTTCGTTTGCGGGAACATCTGGGAAGTGCGTATTTTCAATGAGGCTGTTCCCCTCGGAGCACTGACAGCCTTACTTGCGGCCAAACATCTTCTCAAAGAAAGACGCGATTGCTCTTCTCTTAAAACGCACTATAGCTCGTGAGAGTAACCACCCACAGCAACAGAAGACAAGGACTTCTGCGCGAACCATGCTGGGGACACGTGCCTTCCCATTGCTGCCTTGCAGAGGCGCAAAATTGTGAGCGCACCGGCACTCAGCGCCGGTGCGCTTTCCGGCGGGAGGAGGAACCCATGCGCGTGAGAAAGGACGGAGAAAAACTAGTTAGCTCATCGACTTGCTTCCCACGCCGCGCGTGGGGGCTACCGGCTTACTCAGTTTTGACCTCGATTTTCTTCACGTCAGCCTGTGGCTGGGCTTTGCGTGGGATCGTCACCCGCAGAACGCCATTTTGAAATTGCGCCGTGATCCCTTGGGTATCGGCGTCCTCCGGCAGCGTGAGAAGTCGCTCGAAACTGCCGTACGCGCGCTCGCTGCGATAGTAGTTCCTCGTCTTTTCCTCTTTTTCCTGCTTCTTCTCACCGCTAATGCGGAGTGTGTCGCCCGACACCTCAACGCTGATATCCTTTTCGTTAACGCCGGGCAGCTCCACATTAACGGTGTATTCTGAATCCGTGGAGGCGATTTCTACGCTCGGTTTAAACCACTCTTGCGCTTGCGCTATTGGCGCGAGAAAACGATCCCAGCGAGCCACAGGCAGACCAAAATTCCGAGTGATCTCATCGAACAGCCGGTCAATCTCCCGATGAATGTTGGCAATGGGTTCCGCCCACCCCCAATCCAAGTCGCGGCGCACCGGAAGCAATCCACGCTCACGTTCCTCCTCGCGCTTGAACCAATTCCATGGAATGAGTTTGTCGAGCTTCATTTTCCTCACCTCCTTTTGATTTATTGAACCTTGAGTTCGCGTTTAGTGCTGGTCGAGTTGCTCTTGAGCCGCGGCAACTCGATCGTCAGCACACCATTTTCCAATTTTGTCTTGGCGTTATTGGTATCAGCATCCGGCGGCAAAATAAGGTCGCGCCGAAATTGCCCGAAGAAGATCTCCCGCCGCGTCATGCCCTTGCGACTCTCGTCAACGCGGCTTTCGCGTTTACCCTCGACTGTCAGGCGACCGTTTTCCACGGTCACCTTGACGTCGTTCTTATCGACTCCTGGCAGGTCGAAACGGTAGATATATGCATTATCCCGCTCCTCGAATTCCCCCATCGGGCTGAAGGTGCTAGCGAGCTGTTTCATATGGCGGCTTTGTTCCGTCATACGACGCCACGCTTGCTGGAACATGCGATCCATGCGGGCACGCATCTCCTGCATTTCCCGCCATGGATCCCAGTTGCGCCCGAAAGGGATGGTCCAAGAGGGCTGATCCCAGTCATCGTCTAACCACGGCAACCGATCCACCTGACTGCTATCACATGGTGGTTGATCCGATACAGCAGCGCCCTTGGTTTTTCCCTCCTCCAGCAGTCGCAGCGCCTCTTTGACGCGCTCATCAGCGCTTTTGCTTTCATCGCGCAAAACAGCTGCGACCTCGTCGACCACCGAGGTTGTCGTACCGCCGCCCTTCTCTGTTGGCTGACTTTTTTCTGCCCACAAAGGTGTCGTGGCAGCTGAGAACACAAGGACGAACGTCAAGAACACCCATGCGAGAAGCCGACGAACAAACTTGTCCAGAATTCCTGCCTGCAGCCTCCATCCGTTGCGCATTGCACTACCTCCTTTCCGTGGGAAAGATCGAAGTTAGCGTTGCGCATTCATCGCACATATTATCAGGAATCGTGCCAAATCGGCCGTGGCCGAAAGGGGGTTCTAAGCTATGCGATTTACTTCAACTACTTCCTCCTAAAGCCGAGTCAGCCCCCGTGACCACTCCTTCCGCCCTCCGCAATTGTGTCAGCAGAACCACTTCACGCCTGGCAATGTGTTAAGGCAGGCCAACCTAAATCATTCCCGAAGCAAGGTTGTTTCCCGATGAAACAACTTCGGGACGGGGAACTCTTAAACCATTGCAGCTTCATGACCGATTCATTTCGCCGTACTTTTAATTCTACCTACTACGACTATCCATGGCTTCCGCAAGTTTTGGGCGCAGCTTTTGCTATTCCTGCCGAGGGGGGTAGGTTAATCGTTTTCACATGCGCACCAGGATTAGCCAGGCTGTGACAAACATGCACGACACCGAAAGGAGGTTTGACGATGTCGGATGTGTTGCGTCGCAGTTCGGACAGATTGCCCAAAATCGCCCTTATTGGTAACTATTTGCCACGTCAGTGCGGCATTGCAACCTTTACAAGCGACCTGCTCACCTCGCTCCGGCAGGAGGCAGCGGACTCCGAAGTTTGCGCGATCGTGATGAACGATGTCCCGCAAGGTTACTTATATCCACCAGAGGTTCGCTTTGAAATAGACCAGAAGAAGCTGTCGGACTACCGCCTCGCCGCCGACTTTCTTAATATGAACCAAGTGGACGTCGTATGCCTCCAACATGAATACGGGATTTTTGGCGGCGATAACGGCGCCTACATTCTAGAGCTATTAGCACATCTACGGATGCCGGTCGTCTCGACCCTTCACACCGTTTTGCGCGAACCGACACCAGGCCAGCGACAAGTCTTGCGTTCGATTTGCCAGTATTCCGAACGGGTCGTTGTAATGAGCCACCGCGCTGTGGAGATGCTGCAAGACGTTTATGCAGTGCCCCGTGAAAAAATTGTCATGATTGGCCATGGCATCCCCGACGTCCCCTTCGTTGACCCCAACTTCTACAAGGACCAATTCGGAGTTGAAGGGCGTAAGGTCATTCTCACGTTTGGCCTTTTGTCCCCGGGCAAGGGGATCGAGTATATGATTGATGCACTGCCCTATATCGTGGAGCAGCATCCCGACGTCGTCTACCTTGTACTCGGTGCCACACATCCGCACGTAAAGCGCCAGTCGGGTGAATCTTATCGCATGTCGCTTTTGCGGCGCGCTCGTGAATTGGGTGTGGATTCGCACATCATCTTCCACAACCGCTTCGTTGACTTATCGGAGCTCTGCGAATTTCTCGGCGCGGCCGACGTGTACGTGACGCCCTATCTGAATAAAGAGCAAATCGTGTCGGGCACGTTAGCATATTCACTTGGTGCGGGAAAAGCAGTCGTCTCCACTCCGTATTGGTATGCCGAAGAAATGTTGGCTGAGGGACGTGGACGTCTCGTGCCGTTCCGCGATTCAAAAGCACTAGCTGAAGAGATCAACGATCTGCTGACGAACGAAGTCGAGCGCCATGCCATGCGCAAGCGCGCCTACACCTTTACACGCGAGATGGTGTGGAAGGAAGTGGCACGAAGGTACCTTGAGGTCTTCCACATCGTCAAACAGGAGCGCGCCAGTCGTCCCCGGCCCGTTTTCCGCACCCGAACCGTGGAGCTGCCCCCGCGCGAAATGCCGCCCATCAAACTGGATCACTTACTGCGGCTCACGGATGACGTAGGGATTCTTCAGCACGCCAAGTTTGCCGTGCCAGACCGTTACCATGGCTACTGCACCGATGATAACGCGCGTGCTTTGATTGCTGTGCTGATGGCTCAGGAAGCTACCAGTGAAATCGCGCCCTCGGGCCGCAGCCTCAACGACTTGGCTTGCCTCTACCTGAGTTTCCTCCATTATGCCTTCAACGAGCAGAATGGGCGATTCCGGAATTTTATGGCTTACGACCGCCGCTGGCTGGAGGAAGTGGGCTCCGAGGACTGCCACGGTCGGGCCGTATGGGGACTCGGTGTAGCCATCGGCCTCTCGCATTCAGATCACCTTGTGGGAGCGGCCATGCCCATCTTTGAGAAAGCCTTAGCCGCCATCGAGGATTTCACCTCGCCGCGGGCGTGGGCTTTCGGGCTGATCGGGGCCCAAGCCTATCTCAACCGCTTTGCCGGCGACAGCGAAGTGCGCCGCATTCGCGACCGTCTCGCCCAGCGGCTCTACTCGATGTGGTCAGACCATGCCACACCCGAGTGGTGCTGGCCTGAAGCTTACGTGACCTACGAAAATGCACGGATTCCTCAGGCGCTCATTGTGGCCGGTCAAGCACTCGAAAGCCGGGAAATGGTTTCTGCCGGCCTTGCATCTCTTGAGTGGCTCGCCAGACTCCAACTCGACGAGCGTGGACATTTTGTGCCGATCGGCAATCGCGGATGGTATTCACGAGGGGGCGAACGGGCTAGATTTGACCAACAGCCAGTGGAAACCCATGCCATGATGGAAGCTTGCCGCGCCGCCTATATCGCCACTCAGGATCGCAGGTGGGCCGATTATGCCCAGCTGTGCCTCGACTGGTTCCTCGGGCGCAACGATCTCTCGGTCCCTCTGTACGATGAGATAACAGGAGGTTGCTGCGATGGCTTAACCCCCGACGGTCCCAATCGCAACCAAGGTGCCGAGTCCACCCTGGCATGGCTGCTGACTCTCGCAAACGCGTACGAAATGAATAGCCTGCAGCTTGCCGTTGAAACCGCCGAGGAAGTGTCGCGTTAGCCCTGAAATTTCAACGTGGTGCACACTGGAGGTGGGAAGATGACTCATCAACCGGTTGTCCTCATTAGCTCGTATCCACCGCGCTTGTGCGGCATCGCCACTTTCTGCGAAGAAGCCCGTGAGTTTCTCCAGAAGGCGATGCCCGAACGCGATGTTCTTGTCATTTCCCACACCGACGGCGAGGGTGACGGCGTTTTTCCCATCATTGATATGCGCCGTGAGGACTGGTGGCGTCCTGTTCTCGAACAAATCCGTCGTCTCGACCCCTACGCCATCCACATCCAACACGAATACGGGCTTTACGAATATCACGACGAGCGTGGAGTGGGCGATGGAAACGAGGGATTTCTTACGCTGCTATCGGCTTTGCGCCAGTGGCCAGTCGTCGTTGAGCCGCATACGATTCATGGACGCATGCGCGACTTTGAGGCCGATTTTGTTTACAAAATGTGTCGGCGCGCTCACGTCGTGCTTTTTAAATGCCACTATCAGAAATGGCGGTGGGACTGGACTTGCAGCTCTTATCGCTGGCCTACGCCGCGCAACATTATGGTCGTGCCACATGGCGCCCGCCCCGACAAGCGCTGGGGAATCCATGAAATCCCTCAGCTTCGCCATGAGTTTGGACTCGATCAAATAGGACTCGCGAGCCATGTCGTGGGCATGATTGGTTGGATTCAGTCCAACAAGCGCTGGGATATCCTACTCTCCATGTGGGAAGATATCCATAATGTGATTCTCGAGAGCACCGGCGAGGATTGGGATCTCCTTGCTGCAGGCGCTATGCGAGATCCAGCCCACAAACACGACTACGAGGAATGGACAGCAGAAGTGCGCATTCTTGCCAACAAGGGCATTGCGCATTATCATGAGTTCATCCCGCGCGGCGATGCCTACTATAAACTCATGGCCGTGTGCGATTTCATCGTGTTGCCGTCGACCGATGAGACGCAGTCGGGGACGCTCGCTCGTATCATCGCGCTCAATAAACCATTTATTACGACAGCTCCGCTTGAAGGCCTAACAGCGCAAGCCCTGGAGAGTGGAGGCGGCCTGCTTTTCACTAACAAAAAGATGCTGCGCGAGAGTGTAATTCGCCTCGCGTGCGACGAACAATTGCGGATTGAGTTGGGCGAGAATCTTCGTCGATATCTAGAAAACGTTGTATCGTGGGAGGTCGTCGCCCGTCAATATCTCGAAGCCTACGAACTAGCTCGCTCTGCGCTACGATCAGGAACACCTGTGATACTCCCGCGAGAGTTTTAAGCGCCGCTGCCAGCGCTCTTTTCTTGGTGAGCCATAAGACCATAATAAGTCTTTTTTCACCGTCTTGTCACATGCTTGTCATACATGAGGTCCCGTAGACTGGCGAATATAACACTGATCCCGGCGGCACTACAGGAGGATCAGGGAGACATTTGAACGCGACGTGCTGAGAGATGACCAAGATAACAAGGAGAGTCCCCAATAAGACCGCGTATTTTTTATCAGTGATTATATTAACTTTATATTTTAATATGTTGTCATTCGGTTTTGCTGTGAACCAAAACGTGCGTGATAACAATGCTGCAACAACAGAGCCTAAGAGTCAGGCGCAGTTACCGTTGATCCCTCCTGTGGTTTGGGGCTCAGCCGACGAGTGGAAACTCCAAATGCGCGCTGACCAACGACTGCGCGTGGAACGTCGCGATAACTTCGACCTCGACAAGCGCAAAGCCGACAACGACGACCTTGCAATCGTGCGAACACGTGTCAACTTCGACCTAACGTACCGCTCCCTATGGCGAGTATATCTGGAAGTTGCCGATGCACGTCAAATCGGAGCACGTTCAGAACTCATGCAGGAAGCCTATTGGCACCTCCATCAGCTCTTCTTCGAAGCCAAGCTGCGCGAGGACTCCCCCTGGAGCCTTCGCGTCGGACGCCAGGCAATGCCGCTTGGTGACCAGCGGCTCGTGGACTATGGGAGTTGGTCCAATCTTCTCAGGCTCTTTGACGGGGTGCGCCTGCGGTATAAAACGAATGAGGTAGAGACGAACTTTTTCGTTGTGCAACCCGATGTTTATCAGCGCCGCCACAAGCCAGCGCTCACCACGGATGATCCGCACCCCCTGCGCCACACTTATTTCTATGGTATTTACTCGACTTTCTCATGCTGGAGGCCGCAAACGCTGGAGCTTTACCTCATGGGGCTGAGCGACCGCGAGAAAGTGCGCTCCTTCCCAAATGCTGTGAAAAGTGAAACAGGCCGTTTCGGCACCTCCAGCCGCTACACCGCGGGAGCACGCCTGTACGGTCCGCTTTGGCAACGCTCAGGCACTGGCAAGCTGGGTTACGAAATTGAGTCTGCCTATCAGTGGGGAAATGTGGCCGACGACGATCTTCACGCCGCCATGCTCCATGCCGATGTTCATTACACGTGGGACAAACCATGGAAGCCGAAGCTCAAAATCGAAGGTAACATTGCTACTGGCGACCGCAAATTCGGCGATGGACAGACTAACACGTTCAGCCCCCTCTTCGGGAGCACCCACTCGCCCTACGGCATTATGGACTTCGTCCGGCTTCAAAATCTGCGCGAGCTCGCTCTTATCCTCAGCCTCGAGCCAACGAAAAAGCTTAAACTTCAGGTAGAAGCCCACCACTACTGGCTCGACTCCCGGACCGATTCATGGTACAATGGCCCCGGCCTACGCGACAAAACGGGGCAAAGCGGACGCGACCTCGGTGAAGAACTAAGCCTTGTGGCAACCTACAAATTGAGCGAACGCGTCACTCTTGAAGGTGGCATTGCCCATTTTTTCCCGGATAATTACCCCCGCAAGCACGGCAAACCCGACGGTGCAAATTTCGCCTATCTGCAGTACGTCATCAACTTCTAGCTTTCGATAACGCACTCGGCATAACAAAAACTGTCACTCACGTCCCATGACCTCCCGCCGACCGTGGCGAGTGACCGCAGGAACCCAAAACTCAAGCTGAGCAATCACAACTAGATCGGTTTCATCCGCGCCTAGTAAGACGAATTCTTTGCCTCTACTGGAGTGCAACCTATGAGCAGTCACACAAGTCTTCGAGAAACGTGCCAGCGTTCTGCGACAGCACGAAAAAACATCCTTCCACACCGAACTGAGCCGGAACACATCTTCCTGGAGCGGCAGGCTCAGCTGCTTCATGTCACGGCCAGAAGAACACCATCCCAGCAGTCGGTTGCGAAATGCTTGAATCACTCAAGCAATGGTGTCCTCTCTTCTGGGCTGAGAATCTCTCCTGAAACATCCTGCTTTCACTTGTGCCATGACGGAAACCTTTGTCTCCAAACGATTGGGCCAGGTACGATCCGACAAAGAAATTGACTCGCCTCATGCGTACATCTTGCGTAGCTTGTGAGCAAGCTGGAGGGGAATGAATCGTGATCAATGGCCACGGGATGCATAACTCGTTGAGCCTGCGCGTCCTCGTGTTTTTGCTAAGCACCATCGTTTGGTGGATAGCTTTTGGCAGGTCGCAGCCAGAAAACGAAGAAGACGACACCGACGAAACGCCTGAGCATTACTTTCAACCGGTCATCTGGGGAGCTCACGACGAGTGGAAGTTACAGTTCGGCGGCGATCAACGCCTGCGCTTTGAGCGGTGGGACAACCTTGATCTGGACAAAACGCAGGCGGACAATGATGATCTCGGATTCCTGCGCACGCGTTTGAATTTTGACCTCACTTACCGGTCACGGTGGCGCATGTACTTTGAAGTCGCCGACCTGCGCCAAATCGGGCCACGCGAAGATGTTCTGGAAGAAGCCTACTGGCACATCAACCAACTGTTCTTGGAGGCGAAGATCCGAGAAAACTCGCCTTGGAGTTTGACCCTTGGGCGCCAAGCAATGCCGCTGGGCGAAGAAAGACTCGTCAGCTATGGCGACTGGTACAACCGTGTCTGGCTTTTTGATGGGGTACGGCTGCGCTATCAAGGCGATGATATTGATGCAAATTTCTTTGTTGCCCAACCACTCATCTACTGGAAACGCCGCGGCGAGGCCCTTACGACCGGCCGGCCCCACCGTTTTGATGATGTCTATTTTTACGGTGCTTATATCACAGTTTCCCGATGGAAGTCTCATGAGTGGGATTTCTATGCACTGGGCCTGAACGACCAGAATCGCCGGCGGACGTTTCCGTGGGAAATCGTCAGTGAAGCGGGCCATCTCGGCACCAGCTCGCGCTACACCGTGGGTAGCCGCCTTCGCGGTCCCATTCTGGAACGCACGGGCAAAGGGAAGCTTGAATACGGCTTGGAGGCGGCACTCCAAGGGGGCCACGTGGCAGAGGACCGCGTGAGTGCCCACATGCTGCACGCAGATATCGGCTACACATGGGACAGACCGTGGAAGCCACAACTCAAGCTCGAGGGCAACATCGCTAGTGGTGACCACAAACCCACGGATGGGCGTGTACAAAGATTCGATCCTCTTTTTCCCACCCCCTATGGCATGCTCGACGTCGTCGCGCAAAACCTACGCGAATTTGCGATCGTTTTTAGCCTTCAGCCCAAAGACAAGCTGTCGCTTCAGACAGAATACCACCGCTACTGGCTCGATTCCGCGCGCGACGTATGGGCCTGGGGCCCTGAACTCCACGACCCGACGGGACACAGCGGAAGATCGCTGGGAGAGGAAATCGCGCTCAGCACTACTTATGAAATTTCGAAGTGGTTGAGTCTGGAATTAGGAGTAGCGCGGTTTCTTCCCGGCGGTTTTGCACGTCGTCAGGGCAGTCGCGATGCTGCAAACTATTTCTATATCCAGTACGAACTGACCTTCTGACCACGCAATTTTTGCGGGCCACATGATCGCCGTCAGTTTGGCATGAATATCATTTTCTGAGTACAATAATTTACCATGGTAAACCAAAATGCCCATAGCTGAGTCCATAAGCGAACGACTTATCCACGATGCCATCTTGGCGTTGCAGGAGCTATCGGACGTTTTCCAGCATCGGCGCGAAGTGCTGGCGCGAGAAGCGGGCCTGACCGTCGAGCAATGGCGCGTGCTGGAGGAAATTCAAGGTCACGATTTCATGCCATCGCTTTTTGCGCGTGAGCGTAAACGCTCGCGCGCTGCCGTTTCGAAAATTATCCGGCAGTTACTCGATAAGGGCATTATCGAAACCTCCGTGGCGGCTCACGACGGCCGGCAAAGAACTTACAGTCTGACGGCCAAAGGACGCGCTGCGACAGAAAAACTCCGGCGCGCACGCCGCCGCGCCATCGAAAAAGTTTGGAGCAGGTTCTCTCCTGAGGAGCTCGAGGCTTTTACCCGCTTCAGCCAGAAACTTTGCGCGGAGCTCGAAGCATTGACCTCGTCACTGTACGCTCCACACCCTGCTCCCACTCGGAGCGAAAGGAACGTCTCGCATGGGTAAAACGTTGTATGAGAAGGTATTCGACCTACACACCGTCAGGCGACTGCCCTCGGGGCAGTATCAACTGTTCATGGGCCTGCAGCTCATTCACGAGGTGACCTCCCCGCAGGCGTTTGCCATGCTGCGCGAGCGTGGGTGGAAAGTCCTTTATCCGCACCGTAATTTTGCGACGGTGGATCACATCATCCCCACCCATTCCCAGCTGCGCCCTTATGAAGATCCCCTAGCCGAGGAAATGATGCAGGCCATCGAGCGCAATGCGCGCGATTTTGGCATCACGCTTTTCACGCCCGATACAGGCAAACAGGGAATCGTCCACATGATTGGACCAGAGCTTGGCTTAACTCAGCCCGGTATGACAATTTGCTGCGGCGATTCCCACACAGCCACGCACGGTGCCTTCGGTGCCCTGGCATTTGGCATAGGAACCAGTCAAGTACGCGACGTCCTCGCGACACAGACCCTCGCGATGGGCAAACTCAAAGTGCGTCGCATCGAAGTTAACGGTGACCTGGGTCCCGGCGTCTACCCAAAAGACGTGATCCTTTACATCATCAACAAGCTGGGCGTTAAAGGCGGCGTGGGTTATGCTTACGAGTACGCTGGCGAAGTCTTCGACCGTATGGACATGGAAGGACGCATGACTGTTTGCAACATGTCCATCGAAGGTGGGGCACGCTGTGGCTATGTAAACCCCGACGAAACGACCTACGAATACATCAAGGGTCGCCCCTACGCTCCTCCTTCTGAACGTTGGGATGAAGCGGTGCGTTTCTGGGAGAGTGTGAAGTCCGACCCGGACGCCCATTATGACGACGTCGTTGTGTACAAGGCGGAAGATATTGCTCCCATGGTCACATGGGGAATCACTCCTGGCCAAAGCATCAGCATCGACGATGTGGTTCCCGACAAGAGCTTGTTCCCTCCGAGCGAACATTCGTTGGTTGAGGAAGCCTATGCCTACATGGGCGTTAAGCCCGGACAACCCATTAAGGGGATGAGGATTGACGTTGCCTTTCTTGGTTCATGCACCAACGGGCGCATTTCGGATTTCGAAGAAGTGGTGGAACTTATCCGCGATCGCGGCTACAAGGTAGCACCTCATGTGCGCGCGCTCGTCGTCCCTGGCAGCCAGCTGGTACGCGATGAAATGGTCCGCCGAGGCTACGACAAAATTTTCATTGAGGCAGGATTCGAGTTCCGCGATGCAGGTTGCTCCATGTGTCTTGCCATGAATCCCGACAAACTGCGTGGCAACGAAGTCTGCGCCAGCTCGAGCAACCGTAACTTCAAGGGCCGTCAGGGCTCACCGACGGGACGCACCATCCTCATGTCGCCTGTGATGGTAGCAGCGGCAGCTTTTGCCGGCGAAGTTGTGGACGCCCGCGAATTCTTCGGCCTTGGCGCCCTGAAAGGAGCGTAAAACGATGGAAGATATGAAACGCGTTCGGATTAGCGGAAAAGCCATTAGTGTGCGCGGCAATGACATTGACACCGACCGCATTATACCCGCTCGATACCTTAGGTGCGTAACTTTTGACGGGTTGGGCGAGCACGTTTTCGAGGACGACCGTGAACAACTCCGGCGAACAGGGCAGCTTCATCCGTTCGATGACCCACGTTTTGGCGAGGCGGAGCTCCTGTTTGTGAACAAAAATTTTGGTTGTGGCTCATCCCGTGAACACGCCCCGCAAGCCATCATGCGCTGGGGCAAAGGCATCAAGGCCATTATCGGCGAAAGCTTTGCTGAAATCTTTTTTGGCAACTGTGTCGCACTGGGAATCCCTTGCGTCACCGTGAGCGAGCATACGGCACAGGAAATTCAGAGCCTCAACGAAACAGCGCCAGAAATGCAATTCACCGTCGACTTGGAAAACCTAAAATTAATTGCCGGTAACGGCAAACAGTGGGACATTCAGATACCTGAAGGTCCGCGACAGCAATTCATTAACGGTCGCTGGGACTCAACCGCTGAGCTCATGGAAGCGATGAATGAAATCGCTGCGACTGCTGCACGACTGCCGTACTTCAATCACTGGCGTTAGAGGAGCAAACAGCTGTCGGCGGACATGAGACGACGTCGTAAAAGCAGTCCTTTGGCTCACGCCTAAGCTGCGTAGTAGGCTCTTATGCGCCGGACGACTACAGCGGACAAAACTAGAGGCTGGGTTTGCTCATATGGGACTTGTTGACAAACGGCGCGTTAGCCTCCTCATATCTCTGGCATGAGTGTTTCGCAAACGGGGCACGGATCATCCCCTGCTGTAGAGGGCAACGACCTGTTGGTGCCGGTGCTGCGTGTTGCTGCCGTCGAGTTGCTATGCGTCGTCCACAAACCGGTCGTGTGGGGAAACTTCCCTCCGAGTGTAATCCACGGGATGCTTGGTATGGTGTGGCGGGGTGGGCTTTGTTTTAAGCCCACGAATCCGTCCTGTGCGACGTGCGAAGTACTTTCACGGTGCAGTTACGGCTTGTGCTTTGCTGGCTGTATCCCCGCAGGAAGTGAGACACCCAAGACAGCAGGAGTTCACCAACTACCCGCGGTGAGGCTTTTTCTCGATCGCTGGCAGGACAATTTTCTCGAAGTGGGTGCCTTCTTCCGCCTTCAACTGTGGTGTTACGGAAAAGCCGCCGACAAAGCGTCCATCATCCTGGCAAGTCTGTTCCATGCCTTGGATTATCCCACAGGTCGCACTACGAAACAGGGCCAACGAGGCGAAATCTATATCGCGTCGGCACGCGATCTCATGGGGGAAACAACATGGCATCATCCCGCACAAAAAGGATCGGCGCTTCCCCAACTTAAAGTGAAATCGCTGAACCTAGGGTTCGTTTTCTCTTTGACCGCTGCGCCACAAAGCCCACTCCTCGAGGGACCGTGGCGCTTGACTACTCTTTCCCCCGTGAGACTGGAGGAACGGGGCAAGCCACTGCGCGAAATCACCCCACGCGCTTTTGCCACCGCCATAGTGAGGCGCCTGAGCGCCCTGACCCAGATCCACGAAGGGCTCCATCTCAACGCCAACTACAGGTACCTTGGTGATATTGCGGACAGCTTAAATTACGTTGCTGTGGCCGCGCCGCGATCTCAGACGCGTTACTCGGCCCGCCAAGGACAACAAATCGAAATGTCCGGCTTGCAGGGTTATATGGAAATCGGGGCCTTGCCTAAGGCATGGAAGCAGCTTTTCAGCATTGCACAAATCATTGGAATCGGCAAAGCCACTTCCATGGGGTTCGGTGCCGTGCGTCTGGACCGCATCGGGAATTCACGCGTCGCTTAACGCGTAGTAGACCGGCTCCAATTTGGTGAATTGCGGCACACTTCCCAGCCTTCGCAGTTTCCCCCACCGATGCTACTCCCACCTGCCTTCCGTGGCAAGAATTCTATGTTCAAGAGGTAAAGCCCGCCCCATCATGATAATACGCCGCGCTAATTGGTTGGCTGACAAAGTGGGGTTCACCCTCTAAATGATTTGCAGAATTGCAGCCACACCGGATTTTTCGCCTGTGGTTGGAAATGAGCAGCATGGCAAACACTCAGCTAACTACTCCTGCAAATGAGGAGCGCACACGTTTAATTCATTCCACTCCGAGGCAAGATGGGAACGAACGTCGTCCGTCTATCCCTCCACACTACGTGCGCTAGAAGTGACTTTTGGCTTTGTCATACGCCTGCCGTAGCTCCTGCAAGGCCCGCTCGAGACCCGTGCGCATATCCTGCCAGGCAAGAGAGGCCGAGGTACGCCAATCGTCGAGATTCTCAAATTGTTCAGCAACAGCTTGCCGGCGCTCCTCCAGTTCGGCCACCGCAGCAGCAACGCGTTCACGAGTGCGCGTGGAGGTGACATTTTTGGCTCCCTCACGCAATTCGGCGATTTTCGCGCTGATTTCCTTAAACTCCTCTCGCAGGCGCCGGCGCTCCTGCGTCTCCTGAGCTTTCTCCGTCGAATCGGCTTCAGCAGTTTTCGCTGGCATCGCATCCACTTGGCGAGAGTTTGCTTCCTTGCGCGTCGGCGTGGGCACAGGTGATTGCCCAACAACGCGGCTATCAGTGTGTCCAACGCTCAGACCAGGGACCCCGCTGCCATTTTCGGGCTTCGAGGTGTTTGTTTCCTTTCTCACACATGATACGAGCCCAAGCGCGAACGCGAATGCCAAAGCTAGGGTCAGAAGCTTTGCTGCGTCCTTTGTCATCTCTCTCCCTTTCCTTTCATCGGCACACGACATCGTTGCCGCAGGAAATTTGATCGCTTCCGGATGGCTTATACGCCGCCGCAAACTTTCTATGCCGCTTTTTGCTTTGAGATTATGCCCCCAAGTGAGCCGAAGTAAGAGACATGAAATTGATTGTGGGATTGGGTAATCCTGGACGGCGGTACGAGCGCACGCCTCACAACATAGGTTTTGACGTCGTGGATATTCTTGCGCACCGCCATGGCGCCACGTGGCAGCTGGCCGCGCGCTTCGAAGCGGCACTAGCTGAAGCAACAATTTTCGGCAAACATGTCACACTCATGAAACCGCTCACGTACATGAACCTAAGCGGCCGCGCCATCCTTGGCTATCTGAGCAAGAACGGTGGCGAACCCCACGAAATCATGGTCATTTGCGATGATGTTAACCTCCCCCTTGGCCAATTACGCCTCCGACCGTCTGGCAGTCACGGCGGACATAAAGGATTGCTCTCCATCATCCACACTTTGGGGACGCTTGAGTTTCCGCGCCTGCGCTTAGGCGTTCGCCCGGCCGAGCTCCCCACCAATGGCTGGATCGAATACGTGTTGACCCCCTTTACCCCAGAGGCATGGGAGACCATTTCGAGAGCGGAGCAGGAGGCAGCCGATGCCGTGGAAATTGTGCTGGAGCGAGGACTTGATGCTGCCATGAATCGCTTCAATCGCAGGCACAGGGAGGCTGCGGAACCAGAAGAATCGCAGGAATAGAGAGCCATGTTCGACCGCCCTTTCGAGTTATTGCCCCTGCCATCTCCCGAGAGTTACGAGAAGTGGATGTCCGTGGCGCTCGAGGAAGCCGAGCGGGCCGCAGCCGCTGACGAAGTTCCCGTAGGTGCCGTTGTAGTACGCGGCGACCAAGTACTGTCGCGCTGCCACGAGCGAAAGATTGCGCTGAGCGACCCCACCGCTCATGCGGAAATTCTGGCGCTTCGCGAAGCCGCCCGTCACTATGGAGACTGGCGGCTCGAGGACTGCGTGCTTTTTGTTACGCTCGAGCCTTGCCCCATGTGCGCAGGAGCCATCCTGCTGGCCCGTATCCCCCTCGTCGTCTATGGCGCCCCCAATTACAAATTTGGTGCCGTGCGCACACATCTGCGGCTGTTCGAAATGGACAAATGGAACCACCACGTCGAGGTTGTAGAAGGTGTTTTAGCAGCCAAGTGCGGGGAACTTCTCACACGTTTTTTTGCACAACGCCGTCAGCAGCCGTGCTGAGACGCTGGCACGTTCTGCTCGCCATCCTTTTCTAAAATTGTTTCCGTGATTCACCATGACTCAACTTTTACAAAGCTTGCCACGATGCACGGTTTTTCTGCGGCTAACTGCCCCTGCCCCATTCCGATTATCTTGACGGTATTTCCTTTGCTAGCAGTGAAAAGACGGGGTGTATGTTTTTTGCAACCATGCGAAGTCCGCAACTTGTTGACACGACTGGTCGTTCACCAAAACGCTTCATCACATGAACGAAGGGAGGTCGTGAGCGTCATGAAACGTGTCGCAGTGATCATGGCCGGTGGAGCAGGTGAGCGCTTTTGGCCACTGAGCCGACAGCGCTATCCGAAGCAGCTTTTGAAAATTGCAGGAAATCGCAGCATGCTGCGCGCCGCTTTGGAGAGGGTGCGACCCTTGGTGGCGCCTGAGCACACCCTTATTGTCACCGGAAAACTTTTGAAACCGGCCATTGAGGACGCAGCGCAGGAGCTTCCCAAAGAGAACGTCATTGGCGAGCCGGAAGGCAAGAACACCGCAGCCTGTCTCGCTTTGGCGTGCGCGGCCGTTCGGGCAAAGTTCCCTAATGATTCCGACGTTGTCATGGTCGTCCTCACCGCTGATCATTTTATACGCGATACTCAAGCCTATGCGGAAGACTGCTCAGCGGCCATTGCCTACGCCGAGCAACACGATGCACTGGTGACTTTCGGCATTCCGCCGGAAAGGCCAGAAACTGGTTATGGCTATATCGAACTGGGCGAGGCCGTCAGTGGCTTCCCCAAAATTTATCGGGTCGCTCGCTTCCGCGAGAAACCTGATCTTGAGACTGCCCGCCAGTTTATGGAGTCGGGAAGGTTTTTGTGGAACTCGGGCATGTTCGTCTGGCGTACGTCCGTATTGGAGTCCGCTTTTCAGCGATATCTCCCCAACCTTTACGCCCAGATTTCACCAATGACGCAGGCCCTCAAAGAGGGAAGCTACGAGGCGTTAGCGGCCGCGTTTGAACCGCTTGAGAAAGTCTCTATTGACGTTGGTGTGATGGAGAAAGCTGACAACGTGGCCGTGGTAAAGGCGAGTTTCGATTGGGACGACATTGGAACATGGGGATCACTGGCGCGCCTGCTCTCTCGCGATGCCAACGGCAACGTTGTGTTTGGCAACGCACTCGTCCTGAAATCGGAGAATTCCATAGTCTATTCTGCCGCCAATTGCGACCAAGAGGGCCCAATTGTCGTCGGCTTAGGTCTCAAGGATATGATCGTCGTGCACACACCTGACGCCGTTTTAGTCTTGCCGGCAAGCGAAACACAGAATGTGAAGGACGTGGTGGCGTATCTGCGTCAGCACGGCATGACTCAATACTTGTGAGGAAACAATGCGCAACGGGGGCTTGCTTCGTAACCCACTGGGTATCAAACTAATCGTTTTCGATCTCGACGGAACACTTGTGGATGCCTTTGCAGACATTGCCGCAGCGGTGAATCACATGCTTGCCCTCGACGGTAAACCTGCGCGCTCCGTAGACGAAGTGAAACGCCATGTGGGACGTGGTGTGCGGATGCTCATCGCCGGCATCCTTGGCACTACGGACGAAACACTTATTGACGAGAAGGTTCGCGTCCTCACCGACTATTACCGCAAGTATCCCATCCGTGAAGCGCGTCTGTACGAAGGTGTGCAGCGGGCCTTGGAGCAGCTCGACGAGGCAGGCCTGCGCCTTGCTGTGGCGTCGAACAAGCCTGATGCATTGACTCAGTATTTACTCCAGCATCTGGGCATCGCGCGATACTTTGACTGGATTATTGGCCAATCCGAGTCTTTCCCGCGCAAGCCAGATCCCGCCATTCTTCACTATCTCGTAGAACAGTCCAAGGCAGATCCGCATGAAGCGCTTGTCGTGGGCGACAGTCCGACAGACATTGAATTCGCCCGGGCTGCACGAATGCCGGTAGCCTGCGTTACCTACGGCCAATGCACTGCCGATGAACTCGCATCGTTCGGGCCCGATGCACTGGTGAGTTCCATGGACGAGTTTGTGACCCGATTTGACGACGGTTCGCTACTGCGCTGGCCCAAACAAGCTTAAGGGAGCAAGAACCTCGTTTTTTCCTTCCCGATGCTCCGGGAGTGAATTCCCCTGTCCGTGACGACATGCAGATAAAGGCTTGAATCCTCAGAACATGAGGGCTTGCTTGTCGAAATAAGCTCTTGAGAGGGCTCCTTTTCCGCCGACACCATCGTCAGGTTGCATAAACACACCCTGGCCAATGGGTGGGCAGCCTACTTACAAGGAGTGGCGCATGAACCAGTGGGCGCTTTTAACTGACGGGATCATTATCCTCCTTTATTTTGCAACCATCACGGCCATCGGCATTTACATGGGGCGCCGCGAACGGAATCTCCATGATTACGCGCTAGGGGGCCGCCAGATGCCATGGTGGGCAGTGATGGCCTCGATTATTGCTGCGGAAACGAGCGCTGCCACTTTCCTCACCGTACCCAGCGAGGGATACAAGGAGCGGGGGATTGTGTATGCCCAGCTCACGCTGGGACTCATTCTCGGACGAGTGCTGGTGGGATTTCTGTTTTTGCGCCCATACTATGAGTATCGGGTCTACACCGTGTACGACTTCCTAGCCGTGCGTTTCGGCACGAAATCCAAAAACTATGTTTCTATGCTCTTTCTCATCTTCAGAACACTCGCCATGGGAGTGCGTGTATACGTCCCTGCGCTGGTTATGGTACTCGCATGGCGCATGATCGTGCGCGGAGAATCGGTGCGCGACATGGCTGCCGGCGATGCCTGGCAGCCTTATGCTGTCGCCATTACCGTACTCGTTGCCATTACATGTCTCTACACGCTCATTGGCGGAATCAAAGCGGTCATTTGGACGGATCTTATCCAAGCGACACTGATGTTTACCAGTGCCCTCGTTGCTATTGGTTCGCTCCTGTACCACATCGGCGACGGTAATATCTTGCGCGGTTTCACCGTTCTCGGGGAGCACGTTGCTGAGATGAAATCGCTAAAGGGCTACATCCGTTTTGGGTGGGAAAATATCCCGCCC
Organism: Candidatus Sumerlaeaceae bacterium; assembly: GCA_026419455.1. Taxonomy (GTDB): domain Bacteria; phylum Sumerlaeota; class Sumerlaeia; order Sumerlaeales; family Sumerlaeaceae; genus DRVG01. The sequence goes on from JANZZJ010000131.1 coordinate 22,020, forward strand.
TCGCTGTCCACCGGCGAAAAGATCATCGCTTTTTTCAGAGAGGTCCTTGCAGCTCCCTACACCATTATCGCAGCGCTGATACCGACGTGCTTGGCAAACATGGCAGCTTTTGGCACTGATCAAGATATGGTTCAGCGGATGCTCACCGCCAAGGACTATAAACGCAGTCGCCGCTCGCTGGTTTCGGCCGCCGTCATGGATATCCCTATTTTTGTCGCCTTTTCCTTTATTGGGGTACTTCTGATTGCCTTTTACGAGCTTCAGCCAGAACTGCGCCCCGAAAAGCCCAACGATGTGTTCGGCGTCTACATCATGAATGTAATGCCCGTGGTGGTGCGGGGCTTTGTGTTGGCAGGACTTTTTGCCACCGCTATGGGGAGCCTGAGCGCAGCTCTTAATGCTTTAGCTACAAGCGCCACGAACGACTGGTACCTGCCCTACCTTTCCCGCTCGAGCAATGAGCGTCATCACATCCTTGCGGCTCGCTTCTTTACTGGTTTCTTTGCGATCCTCATGATCGTTATCGCCTCTGTCACCGCCTACACTAACGTCGTCAATCCGGAGCAACGTCTCATCCCGATTGCGCTGGGAATCGCGGGGCTTTTTGCTGGACCCATGCTGGGAGTTTTCTTGGTGGGGATGCTAACAAAAAATCGTGGCTCGGACAACGGAAACGTCGTCGCTCTAACAGCAGGCCTAATTATTGTGATTTTAATAACTCGTCAACACGAAGAGATCTTAAAAGCTTTTGCACCCCAGTTGTTGCCCGCTCTCGCTTTACCGAAATGGTGGCCCAAAATCGCCTTTACCTGGTATGCTATGATTGGGGCACTGATCACTTTTGTCGTCGCACTACTGTTTCCAACCCCACAACCAGTAGTGGCTCGGGCAGAGCAACGGCGACTCGAAGCCACAGAAAAGGGCGATATTCCCCTAGCTTTGCGCGGTTAGTTCGCTTTGCTTCTCAGCGGGCTCATATGCTGGTAACTCAAACCAAAACACTGCTCCCCCATTGGGATGGTTTTCGCAACCAATCCGCCCATCGTGCATCTCTACGAACTTCTTCGCAATTGAGAGGCCGATCGAACTGCCCTTTTCCCCTGCCGTGCCACGAGTGCCGGGGCGACTAAATTTCTCAAAAACCCGCTGCAAGTCCTTGTCGGAAATGCCTGGCCCCCCATCGTGGATGGAAAACTTGACCTTGCCATGCGGTGTTCTTTCCACTCTCGCACGAATTGTCGCTCCCCGTGTAGAAAACTTGATGGCGTTGGAGAACAAATTGTGCAGTACCTGCCGGATCCTGTCGGCATCGGCGAGCACTACGGCCGGTCCTGATGACACGCCAAATTCTAAACAAAGCCCCTTGTGCGCAGCAGCAGTGGCGTGTTCTTCTACGCACTCCTGCACGAGTTGATTGAGGTCCTTAGGTTCACGTGCAAGAGTGAGACGCCCTTCTTGCAGGGCATGGTAATCCAAAAAATCGACGATGATGCGCAGCATGAGATGCGATTGCTGCACAATCCGCCCAAGCATCGAGATCATGTCTTCAGTCACGGGATCACCCGGCCTGGCAATCATGAGCAGCAACTTGGCGTAACCGTGGATGTTGTTGAGTGGATTCTTGAGGTCATGGCTAGCAATGGCAAGGAACTCATCTTTTTCCTTCGCCAAGCGCCGCAAATTCAGATGAGTTTTGATGCGCGCTAGGAGGACCCACAGGTCTATGGGCTTGGTCACGTAATCGTTGGCGCCGCTCTCAAAAGCCTTCACCATGTCGGTGCTTTCGGCTTTGGCTGTCGCCATGATCACGGGTAGGTCACTCAGTGTGAAGCGTTTGCGAATTTCTTGGAGAACCTCGATGCCGTCCATCTCCGGCATCATAATGTCGAGCACTACCAGATCATAAGGTTCTTTTTCAAGGGCAGCCAGTGCCTGGTGGCCACTGAATACTCCGGTGGCCTCATAGCCACTGCGTCGCAGTCGCATACAAAGCATTTCCACGTTGAGGTCGTTGTCGTCCACAACGAGGATGTGGCCCTTCCCTTCTGTTTCCATGAAATAAAAGCCTACAATCTCTTACTTAATTTGTGCACTTCGAGCTTTGCACTTAATTCTCTTCGCAAAAATCGTCCAAGTCACTATCGAGGGGCCCCACGGTTTCGTACCTTTTACGCAGAAGATCCTCTATGAGCTTTAAAAGCTCTTCATAGTCCACTGGCTTCGGACAATAAGCAAGCAAGGCATCTTTTTCGCTGCCCTTAATTCTAAGCTTCGTGCCACTCGACACAATGATAGGTAGTTGCGGCCCGATTTCCCTTCGCAAAAGCTGATATACTCCCCCGCCCATAACGCCCGGCATCACGATGTCCGTAATGACAAGATCCGGCGAGACACGCCTCACCTCATGCGCGATCCGATCGGTGCGAAGCAGCGGAAACACCTCATGTCCAGCCCGTGTCAGAACAAACCGCAATTGGAAAAGGACATCTTCGTCGTCATCAATTGTTACTATACGTGCCATACATGAAAGTTTCTACGCTTTATTCTGCTGGTCAACTTCAACCCTATGATCCCCTGGATCGGACAAACCAAGCGCATCCGCAAACAGCACCACCCTGTTGCGCCCAAGTCTTTTGGCTTCGTACAGAGCTTCATCAGCATGTTGAATGAGATTTGCTGCCAAATCCTTTTGGTCATGGGACTCAGCGACCCCACCGCTCACAGTGACATTAAGAACCAGGTCATTTGCTGTGTACGGCTCAGAAGCCACGACTTCGCGAATTCTTTCCGCAGCACGATGAGCCTGCTCGCCACTGGTTTCGGGCAAAATCACACAGAACTCCTCACCGCCATAACGCGCCACGACGTCGAACGAGCGCACGAGCCCCTGAAGTTTCTGCGCAAACCATCGCAGCACATCGTCGCCCACCACGTGCCCATAACGATCGTTAACAATTTTGAAGTGATCCAAATCAAAAAATACTAGTGAAAGCGGTCGCTGCGAACGCCGACATCTTCGCATTTCATCTTCCAAGCGCGCCTCGAATGCTCGCCGGTTGTAAACGCCAGTCAGCGGATCGAACAGCGCTAAAGCTTCCAGCATGTCGCGCTGCGCCCGAATGGTTTCCAGGGCATCGCGCATGCGCAGATGTGTCTCGATTCGGGCCAGCAGAATCTCAAAATTCACTGGCTTGGTGACAAAATCGTTGGCACCAGCACGCAATGCCTCTACCACCATGCTATCTTCTCCCGCTGCCGACACCACTATAATTGGCGTGAGGTTAGTGCCAGGTTGCTCACGCAGCTTTTTAATTACTTCAAGTCCACTCATACCCGGCATCATGAGGTCAAGAAGCACCAACTCAGCCAACTCTCCACCTTGTAGGCTCCGCAAAAAGTCTTCTCCCGAAGGATAGTCGTCGACACGGTAACCCCTGCGCAAAAGCCTAGCTTTCAGCAGCACTCTATTGTCGTAATTGTCGTCAACGACTACGATATGGCGTGAATGACCGCTCATGGTGATTCCGGTTTTTCCTTGCTCTGCCCGCTCCCAGACCTCAGCCACCTCCTTATAGTATCAACCAACACGGAAGGCGACACTGGTTTGGAAATGACATCGGTTGCACCAACCTCTAGGGCAAGGTTATGGTCTACCGTTTCGGTGACTAAGAGAATAGGCACGTTCACCGTCGCTGGTAATGACCGCAGCCTACCCAAGATGTGCCACCCATCATCGTGCTCAAGGTTGACATCAAGGGTTATTGCTTGGGGCGGGTCCTTCTCAATGATCTGCAAAACCTCGGCTAATCGCTCCGCCCCCTGCACTCGGCAGTTTGCCCGCCTTAGCGCGGCACAGATAAGGTCGCGCGTTTCCTGATCGCTTTCAACGACGAGCACGAATGGCGCGCTTTTAGGGGGCTCAGGCATGACCGATGTTACAGCCTTTAGCGTTCCCGAACTCGAGAAAGGAGTCTTTTCCTGCAGATGGACAGGCAGAGTCACGAGCATGCGCGTCCCATATCCTGGGCGACTTACAACGCGAATCGAACCATCCATGAGCTTACAGAATCTCGTTACCACGGCCAATCCTACACCCAAGGCGGCTGATTGTCCCGGCGGGGTATCCTCCGACGGCATGAAATCGTCAAACATTCTTTCCAAAAGTTCCTTGCTTAACCCTGGTCCGGTATCAGCAACAACGATGCGTACGTACTCGCCGTCGGCCTGCTTCAGCCGCGCCGCAGAAAGGCTGACCTTTCCATTCTCCGTGAACTTGCACGCATTATTGAGGAGATTGTAGACGATCTGGCGTACTTTGGCCGGATCGGAATGCATGGTCCCAAGATTGCTGGGTAACGTAAGTGTTAACTCATTATTTCGTTTCGTTGCTAAAGGACGAATAGCTTCCACCGTTTCCGTCAACAAACGCCCTAGATCAAACGTCTCAAGGTAGAGCGGCATCCTTTTGGTGTCCACGCGGGCCACATACAGTGCATTCTCGATCATCTCCGAAAGCCGATGGCTGGCTTCGAGTACATGCTCCAAAGGAACGACAAGACTTTCTTTCCCCACCTCCCGAGCTTCTTCCAGCACGATTTCCGTAAATCCCAAAATCGCGTTGAGAGGTGTTCGCAGCTCATGGCCCAGATTGGTGAGAAAGACAGCCTTTGCACGCTCACCTTCCAGGGCTCGATCGCGAGCAACCACTAATTCCTTGTTCGTCGCTCGCAGCTCATCATAAATTTTGCGTAACGCGCCGATAACATCGAGTTTTTCCAGCAACCTTTGGCGCAGATCGTAGCGCAGGCGTACCTCTTCCACGATCAACTCCACAACACGCCGCTGGATTTGATTGATTTCCGAAGCTCTGCGGTCCGCAAGCCACACAAAAGCGATAGGCCGCCTTACGTCATTAAACACGGGTGCAATAACAAGTGATCCGAGGGGAGTGGCGTTGACAACCAAAGGCTCAATGAGCTGCCCACGTTCGCTTCCGCGGACAAAGCACACGAGGTCGCGAGCTTCCCTTCCCAGCCGCCACAATAATTCCGAACGGGCCAAGGCACTTGCCTCCGGTCCGACAGCAACCCAAAGCGGCGCTTCGTTATAATGGTCCACCACAATTCCCGCCCATACCACCTCACAACCAAGCATAAGGAGCTCTGCCAGACCGTGGAACTCGGCCAGCTGCGAAAGCGATTCGCGGTCTTTGCGCTCTACATCTCCTTCGAGGAAGTCTCTTGTGGCCGGATCAGTTATGGACTTTTTCTCTTGTCCCATCGAATGCACCGCAATTGTCAACTATCCTAACAGAAAAAGAGGCTTTGTCGAGTACGGAAACTCTCTTCCCGTGACTTTACTTTTTGAACTCGGCAACAGTCACGGCCCCACCACCTTCCCCCGCTAACCCAACTCGGCGCTTTTCCACGCAAGGGTGGTCGTCCAAAAATTTCTCGATCGCCTTCCGCAACTTGCCACTGCCGTGACCATGGATGATTTTCTCGCAGGGTAGGCCATGAGCGTACGCTGTGTCGAGAAACTTTTCTAGCC
>JANZZJ010000271.1 GCA_026419455.1 Candidatus Sumerlaeaceae bacterium
CAAGAGAAGAGCCCATTTTCACCAGAGGTGAAGGTGCCATCCTTGGCGCCGCCTGCTCTAACATTACCGCAGGCAGCTCCCACTCCTGCCGCCGCACCCGTGCCTACGCCGGTCCCCACACCCGAGGTTAAACCGCAGCCCACACCGGCACAGCCGAGTTTGCCCCCGCTGGCTCCACTCGCCCCGCCGGTGACAATTCCGCCGCAGTGAGAAAGGACTCCTCATGCGTCGTCGTGTGATGAAAATATTTCCTGCTTTTTTGCTTGGGCTAGGAGCTGTAGCTCCTGTTTGGGCTCAATCCCAAGCCGCTAGTAGCGAGACAGGGCTACCGCCTGTCGCAGAATCTCGGGTAATGCACGAAAGTTTCTGGTACTCCTCCTATGCGGATCGCGCATGGGTCGTAGGATACGGTCCCAAAACCACAAGTTTGTTCCTCAATCCTCGTGAGTATCCAAGCGCCGTGCAGGCACCTGTTGTTTGGAAAACCGTTTATCGTGGCACACTGGCGGCTTTTTGTCGTTCAACGTCTGGTCAACCTACATTTGGTATGGAAGCCGGTTCTCCTGCTCGAGCCTACCACTACGGTCAATTGGGGATCACTTCGAAATTGGCCTCCGGTTATCCCGAGGGGAAACGCGTCGTAGAGCCTGTGATTGTTCCTCATCCCTCGTCGTCCCGGCGTGGCGGCGTTTTGATTGTCGGAGCGCCAACAACTCTGAGCTTTGCGCCGGAATGTAGAACGAAAAACAAACAGCCCTCTTCGCTGCCTTTAGAAAAGTAGCGGGTGCCCCCCAATTTTCTCGTTAACATGGCGGCGTTGTTGCCGTGTGGTCTTGACACATGTGCCGGCGCAATATGATTCCCGCTGTAGCAACGCTATACTGACTGTGCCGCTTCCCGTGGGCTCAAATAGGATCCGCCGCCGAAGCCCAAGAGCTCCTTAAGGGCAGCAAAGATACGACGTAAACGCTGAGCACGCCAATCGCCCGGGCTCGAAACCCGACGTTAACCTATTTGCGGGAGCCTTGGTTATCGCGGATTTGGGCTTTGTCCACTTTCACGAAGCATGCGTTTTTGATTTTCTAGATCAGCGTCCACCATGCGCTCAACAAGTTGGCGGAATGTAGTTTCCGGTTTCCAACCAAGTTTTTTGTGTGCCTTTGAAGCATCCCCGATAAGTAGATTGACTTCTGCAGGCCGATAGAATTGCGGGTCTTCCACTACGAAGTCGCGATAATCGAGCCCGACGTGGGCAAATGCGATTTCGCAAAACTCCCGTACTGAATGGGTTTCACCTGTGGCGATCACGTAGTCATCGGGCTCGTCCTGCTGGAGCATTAGCCACATGGCACGCACGTACTCTGGTGCGTAGCCCCAGTCGCGCTTCGCCTCAAGATTGCCAAGTGCGAGCTTGTCCTGAAGACCAAGTTTGATTCGGGCCACGCCAATAGAGATTTTGCGCGTCACAAATTCCTCCCCACGGCGCTCGCTTTCGTGATTGAACAAAATTCCATTGCACGTGAAAAGCTGGTACCCTTCGCGATAATTGACGGTTGCCCAGTAGGCGGCAACTTTAGCAACACCATAAGGACTGCGTGGGTGAAAGGGGGTACGTTCGGTTTGTGGCACTTCTTGCACCTGCCCAAACATCTCGCTACTGGAAGCTTGATAGAATTTTGAGTGCGGGCTGGTTTGACGCATTGCTTCGAGCAAGCGAAGACAGCCCGCTCCGGTGATATCGAACGTGCTTTCAGGCGTTTTAAAGCTCCACGCCACATGGCTTTGTGCCGCCAAATTGTAAATTTCATCTGGCTGCACGCGGCTCAGTACCTCACGCAGCGAAAGACTGTCTGTCAGATCCCCATGCTCGACGTGGACGTACTGGGCAAGTTTTCCCAATCTCTGTTCGATATTGAGGCTGGACCGCCGCACAAGCCCATAGACCTCATAGCCTTTCTCATGGAGAAACTCAGCCAAGTAGTAACCGTCCTGGCCTGTGACACCCGTTATGAGAGCTTTTTTCGCCATCTCTTCCTCGTTCGAAAAATGGTCTCGATCGTAATAATACGTGTCTCAGCGTGGATCGCTCGTTGCGCAAGTCTTTTTTGGAAAACTCCTCATACCCGTATTGCCACTCCAGGTCTCTTCGGCAAAATGACTGTTCCAAGCGCGGCTGAATATTTTGCTTTTCAGTCAGATGCGATTGCGCACAGTGAGAGGCACGCATGACCATCGTGAATACGTTTGTTCCATACCTTTTTGCGAGTGCTGTTTTTGGATGGGGGATGGCGCTCATCTTTACGCGTGTCAGTATCTCTCTGGCACGCCGCTATGGAGTTTTGGCATATCCCAACCAACGCGCGTCACACACAATTCCCACACCACGGCTCGGGGGCGTTGGAATTACTGCGGCCTTTTATGCCCACATGTTGTTTCTTGACGTGAACAACTTCATGGGGCCGGCGCCTTGGAAGACAGCGATTCTTGTGGGGGGCGCATGGGCATTTGTCGGTGGGCTGCTCGATGACCTACTTCATCTAGATCCCAAATGGAAATTTCTTTTTCAGTTTGCAGCGGCAGCGACAGCTATAACCGCTGGTTTTAGTGTCCTCCCGGAACCAATATGCCAATGGCTAAGCCCCTTGGGGCAACTCCCTTACGATGTGGCAGCGGCGGTTTTCACCCTGTTGTTTGTCGTTTTCTTTATGAATGCGTTCAATTTTATGGACGGCATGGATGGTCAAGCTGCCACTTTTGGGGCTCTTGCCGCATTAAGTTTTAGTCTCCCGGCCGCAACATTTGTTTTGCCTAATACCTTTGGTGAAATTGTTGTTGCCGGCACCCTTGCTGGGGCGCTTTTGGGATTTTTTCAGTTTTTCAACCGCCCCACAGTCTCCGCTCACCGGAAAACATTCATGGGCGATTGCGGGAGTCAATTTATCGGATTTGTCCTAGCGATCTTGGCCTTACGACGGGAACAAACAACTTTCGATGTTTTCGACTTCTGGTCAGCGTGCATTGTGCTCAGCCCGTTCATGTGGGATGTATCTTACACGTTGGTGCGTCGGGCGCTGCGAGGGGAAAATGTTCTCCAAGCACACCGCTCCCACCTGTATCAGCGGTTGCTTGTTTGTGGATGGAGCCACTCGGAAGTCTTGGCGCTTAATTTTGTTCTGTGGGGGGCCTGCTTCGTTTTGGCGCAACTCCATGGGCGTATCCTCAGGGATGAGCGACCCTATTGGCTGGGACTGGTATATCTCGCCACAGTTGGCGTGCTGCTGCTCTATACACTCTTGGTCCTCTTTGTGGAGCGCAAAGCGGCCCGTCGCATCCTCTCCTCGGAAAAGCCTCCCAGCGAAGAAAATGCTACTGAGCATCCTACAGAATCAGCGTCGCGTCACCATAGCTAAAGAAACGATAGCGCTGTTCCACCGCCGCACGGTAAGCACGGAGCGTAAAGTCTCTGCCCGCAAAAGCGCATACTAGCATGAGCAGGGTGGAACGGGGTAGGTGGAAGTTCGTCACGAGTGCGTCAACTACCTTGAACTCGTAACCAGGAACGATCATGAGGGCGGTGACTCCAGCTCCTGCGCGTATTTCGCCGCTCGGCCCAGCTGCTGCTTCGAGGGTGCGGACCACGGTTGTGCCCACGGCTACCACTGTCTCTTATACACATCTCCGAGCCCACGAGACCA
>JANZZJ010000088.1 GCA_026419455.1 Candidatus Sumerlaeaceae bacterium
TGGTCTCGTGGGCTCGGAGATGTGTATAAGAGACAGCTCCATAACAGGGGCCAGCCACGCACCTGCCGTTTTGTGGATCGAAGACGGCTCCATGGTTGCGACAAATGAGCCAATCGCGGGCTTCGTCGAAAAATTCGCCATCGCCATAATCGAGCGACAGGGGCATGTGGGGACAGCGATTCGCGTAAGCGAAAAGCTGCCCGTTTTTCCTAATGATCAGCCCCTCGAGCAAAAACCCGTCGGGGGTGTGTAGGAAGAATTTTTGGGAACTTCCGTCTTGGCTAAGGTTTGCTGCTTTGGCAATGGGCAGCCATCGGGAGGGGTGGCTCATGACTTCTTACGGTCTTCTTCGCGGCGTTTCCATTTTCGGCGGTCGCGTCCGCCGAATCGTTTGTTTTCGTAAATGAGCTCAAGTCGTGTGCGCCGATCACTAACATTGCGCCGGCGATCTTTACCCGAGCGACGATCGGGCCCCGTATAGGTGGGCGTGACGATGGTCTTTTTCTCCATTTCGGTTTCTTTGGTGGCATTGGTGTTGGCCGTAGCCGGCGCTGGAGTCTTCGGCGATGTTTGGGTGGACGAGCTACTCGGCTTAGCGGCGACGTGAGAACGCGTGTCTCCCACCAGCCGACTGAGGAGAAGTTCGCCTTTTGCCGCTTCTACCTGGGATGGGGTCATATTCGTGCGCAGGGCGCGCAAGAAAAGTGCAATGCCGTACTGATAAAGAAATGCCCGAAGTGCTTCGTGCTGAGAGGTGAGCGTGCTCGCGGGTGGAATGTTCAACCGACTCAGGAGGGGGGCGAGGCTGCCGTCGCGGTCAAGACTCCGCCGCACCTCCGCAACCACCTCCTGTCCGAACGGGCCATATAGTTCTTCGATGGTTTTCATGATGCCAGCCTTAACAGTATTGTCTATGACATCGACTGAGATCTTGTCAATAGACGGGAGACTTCCAAATAGGGACGCGTTTTTTGAGTTCGGCGATCAGCACTTGGCACGCATTAAAAGCGGGTCCGCGATGCTCAGCGCTGACGTAGATGGCGACAGCAATTTGACCGGTGAGCACAATCCCTGTCCGGTGCGCGCAGGCCACTCGCATGACCGAGTGTTGATCAACAACGGACTCTACAACACGGCGCAGTTCGCGCTCGGTGAGCGTTTCGTGCGCTTCGTAGAGAAGCCCTTTAATGGGTTGATTGTTCTCCAGCGGGCGCACAACGCCGTGAAAAGCCACGAGGGCACCGTGTGGGACAGAGCTGGCAAACGCAACCAATTCTTCTAAATTGATCGGAGTGTCTGCCGCTAACAATTGAGCAAGAGTTTCTCCCATTGTCCGGTTTACCCTCCGCAGAAAGGCGGCATAAGATCAATGGTATCGCCGTCGGCAATTTCCTCGCTGACGGGGGCGAATTCGCCGTTGCGAGCGAAGCAGAGGGAAGGTAGAAGCTCCGCGAGGCCGGGGTGGCGCAGAGTTAACTCTGCCAGAAGATCCGAAATTGTCTGTTGGCGCTCGCCCGCAGGGAAAGCCAACACGTCTTCGTTCTTTCCAGTCACTTGGCGCAATTTGTGGTAGTAGCGCACGCGGATTTTCATGAGACTTGTTTGGGGCGGAGTTATCATAGGCACCGTTGTGCGGTAGGGTATGTCGCGCTCGTCACCAAGGATCGCTGGCACATCTGAGCCACCAATGGAGTTTTCATAAGGCCTGCACCACCTCCGTGGGACGTGAATTGACTGAGGTTGATACTGGCTCTGGGGCAAGGCCAAGTTGCTGACGGAACGTTATAATAGCTCTGCGGAGTTCTTCAATATCGATGAAAGGTCCTTTGCACGGTCCTACAGGACGTTTGTTCGCGATTCCCAAAACAGGCAGGCGGTAACCGACGTCGCGTATGCCAGTGACGAGGTCACGCTCGCAAGCAATACCGATGATTGCGGCAGGCTTAAGCTGCACGATTTTCTGCCGGGCCAGCGCTCCATTAGGAGCGACGTAGAAGTCACAATCGAATGCTGCGGCTACAGCGCGGATTTCGTCGATGTTGCTGCGCTCGATACAGCGCGGTGCCAAACAAAGAATTCGACCGTTCGACGCGATGCGGCGCCGGCGGGCTGACAGCGCATTGTGGACTTCAATGAGGGAGTAACCTAGGCGGTCTTTTGAAATCCCAAACAGTCGAGCGAAACGCTCAAGCCACTGAACCCGCACAAAGAAGGCATGCACTATGCGCTCGGCTAGCTGCAAAGGCCAACCAAACACAATGGCTGAGGCAACTACTCCGAGCGCTGCAAGGCCTGCGGCACTAACACAAGCGAGCAAGAGCCCCATGACGGGGACAATAGCCGGCTGAATGGCATCAAGCCGTGGCTTGACCGCCCAAATGAAAGCGCCGCCTAGGCCAGCAAAGACGATAAGCTCAGCTGTTGCGAGGAGAATGGCAAGCCGCTTGGGTTCGCGGATGAAGCCCTCATGGGCATCAATGTCTCCGTCCCACTCGTACCACTCGTGGCCGAGCTTTCTATCGGTAAGGTTTTGTTCAAATTTGTGTTGGACCACGCGAGGTAAAGCCTGTTGATAATGAGTACAAATTATATGCTATTTTAACCAGATGGCATCAAACTATTCGCGCGCCTTTGCAATGAGTGCCGGCGATGAGAAACAAAATCCAAAGATGTCTCTGCTGCTGTCAAGTTTTCCGAACAAACCACCGGCGTGGCCCGGTGCGCGTAAGCCACGCCGGCGTTTGGGAGGGGTAAGGGGCCGCCTACTTTAGGTGTTCGGCGAGCTCTGTGGGGGAAACTTTTTGTGTAATCTGTTTCAAGGGCTGCCCTTTAGGATCATAGATGTTGATGACGCCAGCCCTATAGACGCCAAGCTGGTAAGCGAGCTTATTCTGTTCCATGAAATTAACTCGCACGAGAACGTACTTGTCTCTGAGCACGGGGGCAATCTGCGGAGACTCGAAAAGCTGATCCAGGTAATCGCTGGTCTTGCTGCCCCTCATGAAG
>JANZZJ010000151.1 GCA_026419455.1 Candidatus Sumerlaeaceae bacterium
CCGCCAGTAACCACGAGGTTATAGCGCTTTGCGAGTTCGAGGTACAGGGCTGTCTCTTCAGCAGTGTGATCCGTATAAAAGCATTCAATGCCGTCAAGCCCCGCCGCAACTAGCGTACGCACGATATCGTCGAGTGTCTCACCCTCGTGAAGGGCAACATATTTGGGATGGGCAAGCACCGCCACTCCACCGGCTTCTCGAATCATGGCAACGGCATCAGTCGGAGTGAAGCGCAGGCGTTCGAAATATGCCGCCGCACCGCGTGCGAGATACTTTTCAAATGCCTCGTCCCACGTCGAAACGTAATTATGCTTCAAAAGCACTTTTGCGATGTGAGGTCTGCCGACAACTTTGCCACCCGCTTCTGCCTCGATTTCCTCAAGCGTCACTGCGAGTCCCAGCTCATTCAAACGGGCAACAATTTTAGCGTTGCGCTCGTTCCGTCCCCCAATGAGCCGCTCAAGCGCAGCGCGCAAACGCTCGGTACCAGCGTCAAAACAATAACCGAGCATGTGGACGGTTTTTGCTGCGTATTCCACACTAATCTCTACTCCGGAAATTACCCGGACTCCAAACTCAGCACCTGCCGCTTTCGCTTCTTCCACCCCCGAAATAGTGTCGTGATCCGTGAGCGCCACTGTGCGAATCCCAAGTTGTGCCGCTAAAGCCACAAGCTCGCGAGGCGTCAATGTTCCATCGGATTCAGTACTGTGGCAGTGCAAATCGCACCGTGGTTTTTCCATTTCTGATAATTCCTACCGGTTTTCTGGGAAACATCGAAAGCCACAGGGGGAGTCCAGTTTTATTCGACCGCGGAAACTAAGCGTGCCACTGAGCGCCAAAATGCCACGCCTGGCAAGTCCGCGATTCTCTTACTGGGACTGTTTTACCGGTTTGGGAAAACGCGGCACAGAAATCACTGGCTCAAACCGCTGCTTACCTTGCTGCTCCCTATACTTTTCCATCGCTTTTTGCTCCAACGCTTTGGGCGACTCGGGCGTCCCATAGATTACCGTCGTCACGATATTCTTTGCCATTTGACGCATCAAGCGTTCCCGAGCCTCTGTTTGCGTTTCTTCAATACTTCGCCGCGAGTCGCTGAAGTACTGGATGGCAGCAGTTACATGATAGCGCGCCATAGGCACCACGCGTTCACGATCATAGGGGTCCCATAATTCCACCAAACATTCCATTTCCATCGTGTTTACTAATGGGAAGCGGTCGCCAGATGTTGCGCTAGAATAATCACGGAATGACTTAATTCGTCCTTCAAGACGAGCATCCGCGCGTTCATTCTGCACCACTTCCAGACGCCCATCAGCTAAAAACTCATCCACAACCAAGGGCGTTAGGTCAGCCTGGGCACCTGCTAAGCGCGATGTGTTCCGGAATTCTGCAATGTATATCCGTTTAACATAGCTCGGCAGGGTACGCGACGGCGGAGTCACTGTGGCACAACCCACTAATGTCGTCACCCAAACAAATAACAATAAGGCGCTTGCACCTACTCGCATTGTTTGTGCTCACTCAACAGCCAAATTCGCATGTCATCACCTGATGATGCTTTGTGCGTCTCCTTGTGGTCAACTGATAACACCTATTTCACATCCACGATTTGCGCATCAGGAGCAAACGAAGGACGGAAAAGCTTGTCGTCCAAGGGAACGTCGAGCGTTAGCGCCGATGGATCCAACTTCACCGTTGCCACCGTTCCATCCAATTGAGTTACGCGGAATTCCAGAGGTATTCGCCGCTCAGTATCTACGATCATTTCGATCGTTTTGAAAGATGCCTCTTCGCTACGCTGGGGCACAAGACGTAGCACCTGTGTGGTCTTTTCTCCTGGTTTTTCCCCCGCAAGGGTCACGCGGTAAGCACCGAGAATGTCCTGCGTGCTTGCGCCGAAACCCAAAAGCATGTAATTGACTTCGACTATCGAGTTCGTCGGATCAATCCGATAGCGTTCCACCTGCTTCAACTGGGGAATGTAACGGTACATCATCCGTTCGCTTACAAGCAGAGTGGTCTCATGAGGCGGGTTGTAATCTATACGCAATCTATTCGGCTTCTTGAGGTAGAAAACCCCTTGGGACTCAATCTTTTCTCCGAAAGTTTGGTCGAGTGTCGTTTGCGAAAATGTTCCCCTAATTGTTTTTACGCCCGCGTAGCGCTCCTCCAACGACTTAAGAATTTCAATAACCTTGCCCGCCGGCGCTGAAACAGCTTTCTCTCCCAATTTGTCTGTTGATGCACTACTTGGCGTCGTGCTTCGATCGCTTCTCAAGTCGGCGGCTGAAGCCAGAACTGTTGCCCCCAGGGTAGCTGCAATAAGTAATGAAAACCGACTTAGGTTTCGCATGAGCATCCTTTAGCTAATCATTTTCCGTTGATGTTTTAAAACAGCCGCGGCCGATGAATTCGCTCAATTTGCCCAGGTGGTCAAAACGCAATAACTTAGCCGTCTCCCCTTAGTTCTCGCCTCGTATGGTCATTTTTCTTGCTATTTCATGGCTGGTCTGAAAACCGAATTGTTTTGGAAGAGTAAAGCCCTGTTTTGGGCCCTGTGACACAAGCGGGAGGGAGACGCTTATGCGAATTCTCCTCGTAGACGATAATCCAGACGCAGTCCGAGTTATTGAGAGCTTCTTAAAGGCACTTGATCACGTAGTATTTTCCTACACAGACGCGAGGGAAGCGCTCCTCTGGTTAAAAGACGTTCGCCCTGAGATAGTGGTGGCGGATCTTGAAATGCCCGGCATGAACGGTTACGAGTTTATCCGGAGGCTCCATGCCTATTTAAGTTTTGCCGCCGTGCCCGTTATCTGTATTACTGGCACCGAAGCCACGGACGAAGAAATTTATGCAGCTGGTTTTTCGGCGATTCTGCGAAAGCCCGTGACGCTTGCCGATATGCTTGAAGTTATCGACACTGTGGTGGCAAAAGGTGCGAACGAGTCGCAAGCAAAAGCGCGACCGCCAGAGAGCAAGGCATCTCTCCAGGATGATGCATCGCCCACGGCTGCTCCGCTGTCAGGCGAAACTCTTCGTTCTCAGCAGGGCCCAACGGCCGCTCCCGATGCCCTTTCCAGTTGACCTCGAACGGCAAAAAGAATCAAAAGAGTCGATATGAACCCGAATTCTGTGCGGGTGAAGCAGAAGCGGTTTTAGCGGACAGGCGCATCTCTTACGGGGGCGCCTATGGCGACAAGTGGAGGGTTCAATCATGGCTACTAGTGAAATGCGCCGCCAGAGCAATTGGCTCGGCGTGGGGCAGGAAGTTATTAATGATGTTCTTGCGCTAACAATCATTCTCCTTGGAATCTTTCTCCTACTCTCCCTCGCGACTCACGGCCAAGGCGGCAACCTTATGGGTGTCGTAGGTGCCAATGCCTATTCGCTTTTGACTTTCATTTTTGGTAAGTATGTGGCCTACATTCCTGTCCTCGTCATTCTCCTGTGGGGAATCTCGTTCTGGCGCGGCCGCCGGTGGCGACATGTGCCGGCGAGAGTTGCTGGCGGGTTTTTCGCTATAGTCTGTCTCTGTGCTATTCTTGCGATCCCGTATGCGAATGCAGATTTTTCTAAAGACGATGGCTTCCGGGTGGGCGGTGCCCTCGGAAATTTCCTCGTTCACAAGGACTGCCTCGATCTGCGAAACCTTCTAGGTCTGGGCGGATGTTACCTCGTCTTCACGACGCTGTTGCTTGTAAGCCTGATCGTCGCGGGTAACATTCACCTTCGGCAGGCAGTGAGGGATTTCGTTGGATGGTGCAGGCAGTGGTCATCGCGTGCTCTGGAAGCTTTCCCATGGGCAGCTGGCAGCACCCGAGACGAATTAGACGAAAGGGAGCAACAAACAGATACTTTAGAGGTGCGCCCTACTCAGCGAGGCTCCCGTTACCTTGAAACAGAGGACGAACAAGAACCCCTTGACCGTGTGGAGTTGACAGAAGCTGAAGAAGACACTTCGCGCTCATTTCTCGCACGACTCGGGCGAGTTTGGGCGCCAAGGAAGACGGCCGCGGGCAGCACCGATGTCATAGGCGAGACATCTGAGCCACAGGGCAGACTCGACAGGTCCTCCGTTGAAACAAAAGCGGGGGAGACGATCAAGCAGCCACCTGCGATAGGTGCTGAAAATGGTGATCGCGGCACTTCATCACCCGAAGCCGTATCACCTTCTCTCGAAAACGATCTTCTTTCGTCAATCACCCGGCCACCTGCCGAAACGGGCGATCTTCCTCTTTTCGAAAGAAAGTATCAACCGCCCGACATCGAAATTCTCGAAGGTTCGGTGTTAGCGCGTGACGAAGGCACTGTGCGCGAGCATCGCGAGCTAGCCGAGACGCTTCTGCAAGCGCTAAACCATTTCGACATCGGGGGAGAGGTAGACAGAATCGAATGTGGGCCGACCATCGTCCGTATCGAAATTACCCCCCCTCCAGGCGTGAAACTTTCGAAGATAACTTGCCTCGAGGCGGATCTCGCACGTGCCCTCCAAGTGGAGACTCTACGCATTGTCGCACCTGTGCCAGGCAGGAAAACGGTGGGATTTGAGATACCTAACAAACACCGCCGAACCGTGCGGCTGCGCGAAGTCATTGAAAGTCCTCAGTTCCTCAATCACGAGTCTCCCTTAGCTGTTGCCCTTGGGGTCACCATCACTGGCGAGCCTTACATCGGTGATCTTACCGCCATGCCGCATCTACTTATTGCAGGTGCCACGGGCTCGGGGAAATCTGTGTGTTTGAACTCCATCATTTGCTCCATACTCTTTCGTCAGTCGCCGGACGACGTGAAATTTATTATGATCGATCCTAAGCGGGTCGAACTGAATATGTACCACGACATTCCCCACCTTCTAGCGCCCGTGGTGACCGACGTGAAAAGTGCTATTGGCGCCTTAAAATGGGCAGTCTATGAAATGGAAGCTCGCTACGAGAAGCTTTCCAGTCTGCGGGTCCGCAACATTGCCGCGTACAATTCCATCGTTCGCTCGGAAGCAAACTCCCACCGCGGCACTGCTTCCCACGAGCCCATGCCCTATATCGTTATTGTCATTGATGAGCTGGCCGATCTCATCATCACCGGACGCAATAATATTGAAGACCCGATTGTGCTCCTAGCGCAGAAATCCCGAGCCGTAGGCATGCACCTCATTGTGGCCACACAACGCCCCTCCGTGAACATTATCACCGGAATCATCAAAGCAAATTTCCCCTGCCGAATTGCGTTTAAGGTAGCCCAGAAAGTGGATTCCCGCACTATTCTCGACTCCAATGGAGCCGAGAACCTCCTGGGGCGCGGCGATATGCTTTTCGCCGCTGGGGGAGGGCAGAAACCCATTCGCTTGCAGGGCTGCTACGCAAGCGACCGTGAGGTGGAGAAACTCACTGAGTACTTGCGCGAACAACAGCCACCGCAATATTGGAAGCGAACATTCGTCGAAGAGGACGACGCCAGCGATCAGGACGAGCTATCCGAAGAATCTATTTCGTCTGTGGATGCGTCGCGTGAAGAACACCTGCCGCCGCCAAGCCACGGCGACGAAGTGTCCGCAGACTCCTCCTCGGACAGCGAGTTGGCCCACATTCTTGAAGCCATTTACGACGAGTTGTTCCGCAAAGCCGTCCACACTATTCTTACCCACAGGAGCGCCAGTGTGAGCTTGCTGCAACGCAAGCTGAGCATCGGATTCGTTAGAGCCGGACGCTTCATGGATGCCATGCATTTTGTGGATATAGTTGGTCCCCCCGATGGCTCAAAAACAAGAACGATAACAGTCGACCCCGATCAATATCTCCTTCTCATGGAAAATGGGGAGTGCCCGTGGCTTAAGGTCCTTGAAGAAAAGATCAAAAGAAGACCACCAAACTGACGCCGTCTCAAATCAATTGCCTTCTTGCCGGTTTTGCATAAAAAGCACAGAGGCGTCGCCGTACTCGGTTTCGATGGCGACAGAGACGCACGACGCCGATTAGCCAGGAAACAGAGTTCGCCGACTGATGCGCAAATGGGCACAAAGAGCTTTTGTGGGAGGTACGTTGCTTTTTTTAGCTTTCCGCTCGGTTCTGCAGGTGCAGAGCAAAGCGGAGCCGCCCGATTTGCGTGTACGTATCATCGGCACGGCGAGCTTTCAGGATCGTGCGGTAGCCCTTGTCGAAGACCTTAACTCGCAGATACAGGCGTTTTACCGAGTTGGTGATGTCTTATACGGGTATCGGATTGTCGCCATCGAGCCCACACGCGTACTTTTGGAAAGAGATGGGCAATCATACGTTGTTGCGTATGAACCCTTAACTTTTCGATCTCCCGAACCCGAGAGCACAGCAAACCCGCCTCCCCGTCCCACGTTCTACGTTGATATCGTTCCTCGCCGCACGACTCCCTCTTTTTATGGTCCAGGCCCCAGTGCTGCACGTTGGGACAGCTGGTCGGCGCCTCCATCAGCCCCTCCCACCGCCATTCGCACCGACCTGGGAGGTCGTTTTGCCTTTCCCGTGGCCAGTTACAAGCGCTTGAGCAGCCCCTTCGGTTACCGGCGCCATCCTATCCGCGGCGGCGTTCGTAAGCACACGGGAATTGATCTCGCCTCGTGGACTGGAACGAAGATTTTTGCGGCCGACAGCGGCACCGTCATCCACAGCGGATGGCTTGGTGGTTACGGCTATTGTGTCATGATCGATCACCACAACGGCTACGTCACTGTTTACGGGCACTGCTCAAAACTCGTGGTTGATGTGGGAGATAACGTCCGTCGTGGGGATTATATCGCGCAAGTCGGCTCTACCGGGGCTTCCACCGGCCCCCATCTCCATTTCGAAATCCGCCGAAACGGGACTCCCATTGATCCAGCTCTCTTTTTCAGAGGCCGTTTCTAGCATTCGCCATTTGCCACGCCTTTGTTCGGTTTCGGCTCGCGGCGGGTGGAGCGCTCTTCCCCTAAACTTCACCGTAACTCACTTATCAAGATCGATAGGAAGTCCACTGTGTATGGCTGAGTCCTTTTCATAGGTTCGCATTCGGTAGGCTGTCCATACCGTAGCGCCGATGCAAATCATCCACGCCGCCACATGCAGCCAACGGGCTCTCCAGAATAGCGCACCAGCAATGCCAATTGCGGCGAGGGCGATCGCGATCGCAAGCCACACATTGCGATGGTCGAGAATCCATCGGCGCATCTGTGCCTGTTTCCCCGACGGTGCAAAGTAGCAGAGGGCTATCACTACAAGATATACCCAGGGGGTCAGCCATGCGAACATATTTTATGAGATCTCCCCGAATGATGCGATGAACCAACTCAGAGTGCACGCGTACAATTTGCGTTGACATACTTCGCTTCAGGACCTCAGCTCTGCAATCGCAAAGTGATGCTGCGAAACGTGGCGGTGGTTCAGTTCACACTGGAACACAATAAAATGTAGCGTCACTTGTATGCCCGTGCGTCCGTCTCTTTCGGAGCGGAATGCGTGTGCATGAGATGCAAAACCTTTGCTGGAGGAAGCAATGTCCGAGAACATCCAAGAGCTCGAAAAGAAGGTCTGTGAGATTGTGGCGCAGCAGCTTGGCAAGAACGTTGACCAAGTCACTCCGGAAGCATCGTTCCGCGATGAGCTCGGGGCCGATTCTCTCGACGTCGTCGAACTTGTGATGGCACTTGAAGAAGAGTTCGGTATTCAGATCCCCGACGAAGATGCCGAAAAAATCACGACCGTGGGGCAAGCTATTGATTACATCAAACAAAAGGTTGCAGCGCAGTAACCGCCGCAGCCTTTCTCCGCGTGGCCCTTTCCGCGTGAAGAGCGGGGGCTGCGTGTTTCAATGAATCCCCGGGCGTTGGGCCGCTTAAGTCCAGCGCCCCATTTTTTCATAAGGACGGAGAGGAATGAAAAAACGTGTCGTTGTCACTGGTTTGGGCGCCGTCACTCCTATCGGCAACAGCGTGGATGAGTTTTGGGCCAACCTCCTGGCCGGCAAGTCCGGAATCGGGTACATTACCAAGTTCGACACGTCGAATCACTCAGTAAGAATTGCGGCTGAGGTCAAAAATTTCAATGCTGAAGAACACTTCGAGCGCAAAGAGCTCAAAAAAATTGACGATTTCTGCCGTTACGGAGTCGTTGCGGCTCGTCAGGCTTTTGCCGACAGCGGCCTGAATCTCGAAAAGGTGTCCCCTCTGCAGGTTGGCTGCATTATCGGATGTGGCATGGGAGGCGTCACCACTATCGAAGAGCAACACGCTATCCTCTTGAGCCGCGGTCCATCACGGGTTACGCCCTTTCTCATTCCCAAGATGATCCCCAACATGTCCAGTGGGCTCATCTCGATTTATCTTGGCATCAAAGGTCCAAACACCACCATCGTCACAGCCTGTGCTTCTGCAACTCACGCCATCGGTGAAGCTTACCGCACCATTCAACGCGGCGATGCCGTGGCAATAGTCACTGGCGGCACTGAGGCGACCATTTCCCCTCTCTCCATCGCCGGATTCTCCAATATGGGTGCACTCAGCCAGCAAAACGACAATCCTCAGAAGGCTAGTCGGCCGTTCGATGCTAAACGCGACGGATTCGTCATGGGCGAAGGGGCTGGAATCATCGTCCTGGAAGACCTTGAACACGCGCTCGCGCGCGACGCTAAAATCTATGCGGAAATTGTCGGCTACGGCCTAAGCGGGGATGCCTACCACATGACAGCCCCCTCTCCTGGCGGCGAAGGCGGAGCCCGTGCTATGAAAATGGCCATCGACACAGCTGGGATTGCCCCTACGGATGTCCAGCATATTAACGCCCACGGCACGAGCACACCACTCAATGATAAGCTCGAGACAGAAGCTATCAAAACTGTCTTCGGCGACCACGCCTACAAGATCGCCATCACTGCGAATAAATCGATGATTGGCCATCTCATTGGGGCAGCAGGAGCCGTCGAAGCGATTGCCACAATCAAGGCCGTGCAGGAAAACAAAGTCCCGCCCACGATCAACTATGAAAACCCTGACCCTGAATGCGACCTCGATTACACTCCTAACGTAGCACGGGAGATGGAGGTGGTTTACGCTCTCAACAATTCTCTCGGGTTTGGCGGGCACAACTGTACTGTCTGCTTCCGTAAGTTCGAGCAATAAGAAACCGTAGTACGCCAAACGAAACGAGCTCCGGAGTGTCAAACCTCACTCCGGAGCTTTTTGCATTGCCTGTGGCTCTTTGCCGTGGTTGATTCCCACTAAATTTCATGGACGAGGTAATCTCCATCCGGATGAGTACGGGACAGCTTTTTATCATTGTGATAACGTGCTTTCTACTTTCTATGACTACGGCTGTGAGTGCAGGAAGTTGGTCACTCTCTGTTGACCCGGCGGTGCGTCACGGACGTCCCGCAGTAATTGCCACTGCAGAAACTGAAACCACTGAGAGTGTCGTCATTACGATCCGCGCAATTGATGGCGACTCGAGCCGCGTTTTAGTGGAAAAATCTCTTCACCCCACCCACCACCCAATTCGTGTCGAAGCTCCTAAAGTTCCCCACCCCACCACAGTAGAATTCAGCGTTACCACTGCCTCCCTAGCGACACCGTTTTTCGCCTGGCGTACAGTTGCTCTTCCTAAGAGCACACGGTTGATCGACTATCGCGGTCGCCGAAATTATCCAGTGCCGAGCGATTTCGACGTTTACTGGAAACAAGCTAAAGCCGACCTTGCCAAAGTGCCGTTAGAGCCAACCATCGAGCGAGTGCCTGATAAAGATACCTCAAGCGGACTTCTCTATAAGGTCATCCTCCCGTCGGTTGGCGGGACGAAAATTGTCTGCTGGTACTATGTCCCTCGCGATGCTTTCGATGAACAAAGACGCGTGCGCTCAACCTATCCCGCCGTCATTATCATGCCCGGCTACGGCGCCGAAGAGCCGCCCATCGACAGGACCTCTAGTGGAATAATTACACTAAGCGTGAACCCTCGTCATCATGGCCCTTCACGAGAGTTTTGGAAGGCCCCCGTCGAACACATGCTCTGGAATATCCATGACCCCGATCAATTTTATTACCGCTACGCGTTTATGGATTGTCTGCGAGCGGCTGAGTTTCTGTTCGCGCGCGCCGAAGTAGATCACAGCTGTGTTGCGGCTGAGGGCGGAAGCCAAGGCGGATTATTTGCGCTCGCCCTGGGCGCGCTCGAACCACGCATCGCGTGTGTCGTCTCCAATGTGACAGCATTCAGCGCTTTCGATGATGGGATGCTGTTATCATTGCGCGGCCATCAGCTTCAGTACGCTCGACTGCTTCAAGAGAATCCCACCTCTGCTTCAACGATTCGCCGGTCATTGGCCTACATCGACGGGGCTAATCTCGCCACCCGTATCCGTTGTCCTGTGCAAATCAACATGGGCGACATCGACCCCGTCTGTAACTACGTTACCGGCATAGTGATTTACAATCAGCTCCCCGCTGGCGTTCCGCGCGAATACAATGTCGTCGCTAACTGTGGGCATGCGGTGCCTCCTCCCATGCGTGAACTAAACTGGGCCTGGTTTAAGCGGTGGTTGAAGGTTCGATGAAGGTACTGGTTACAGGAGCATCCGGCTTCATCGGTTCACGACTCTGTCGCTACCTCCAACAGGTAGGCCACGAGGTTATTGCCGTGGTGCGTCCTAGATCTGCACCTGCGCGCTATCCAGCAGGCACGATTGTGTATGCACAGTTGCCCTACGGCATTCCGTTTTCTGCTTTTGATGGTCTAGAAGCTATTATTCATTGCGCGGGGACAACCACTGGGCAGAGCGTCGCAGAATCCATAGCCGTTAACGTGGAAACAACAAGAGTGCTATGCGAGCATGCTGCCAAGTGCGATAACCTTCGACGACTGATCTATATTTCAAGTCAGTCAGCCCACGAAAGAGCGATCTCCATTTACGGTCGCACCAAACGAGCCGGCGAGGACGTGGTGCGACGCTCTTCTGTTCCCTATGCTATCGTTCGTCCCGGACTTGTTTTTGGCCCTGGCAACGAAGGCCTTTTCGCAAGAATGCGGCGCACGGTGGAGCGCCTTCCCGTAATCCCTCTTCTCGGCGGGGGCAAAGCTCTGGTTCAGCCTATAGAGGTCACCGATCTTTGCCGTGCCCTCGAGCGTTGTCTTCACCTGCCCCCGGGTGAATCCTTCGAGTTCAACCTTGGAGAGCCTGAACCCATGACGCTGGCGGAGTTTCTTCAAGCCATTGCGCAGGCTCATCGTGGCAAACGCAAGCCGGCCATTTCGATCCCCCTCGCGCCTTTAGAGTTTCTTGTGCGCACGGCCGAACGCTTGCGTATGCCGTTGCCCGTAACAACCGACAATATCGAGGGGATGAAGACTGTCCCGCGCATGGAAACGTTGCCATCCTTAACGAAACTCGACCTTACCTTGACGCCATTTGCTGAGGCCATCCAATGCGCAGTGCGCAAGACAGCCGAGACTGCTTTGGTTCAGGAACCGCTTCGAGTCATCCTCGTCGGAGCAGGAAAGATTGGCATTGTTCACGCCCTGGACCTCGTGAATCGCCCTGGCATCGCCCTGGTCGGCCTCGTGGATAATAACCGCAAAGCCACACGCCTTTACCAGCAAATGGGCTTTCGTCTTCCGCACTACGCTGACCTTGCTTCTGGGCTCAAAGCATTGCGGCCGGCTGCAGCCATTATTGCCACGCCCGCCTTTACCCATCTTGAACTTCTGCGAGAGTGTCTTGCTGCGGGCCTTCACGTACTTGTCGAAAAACCGCTAGTGGTTTCGCCTGAGCAATTCCCTGCTTATGAGGAGCTTCGCAACCAGTACCCACGTCAAGTCGTTCATGTAGGGTACATGGCCGCCCAATTCCCGCAGTTGGACGTCGCTCGCGGGTGGCTTAACGAAAAGCGCATCGGCGAGGTCATTGCTGTTTGGGCTTCTGCTGTTCAATCCCATATTATTGCCCCCAAACCTATGCGCTGGGAGATGCGTAAAGAGCTTGCCGGTGGTGGGGTGCTTGTGAATTTTGGGTGCCACTTGCTCTCGATGCTGTTTCGGCTCTTTGGCCTCCCTAACTCGGCAGATGGGAAACTATGGCGTATTCACTCGCCACAAGTTGAGGACGCCGCGGATCTCTCACTGACCTACGATTCTTTTCCTGCGCGGTTCGTTACTTCGTGGTCAGCTAAAGGTTACGCTCGACCAGAAATGCGTCTCGTCATTGAGGGGAGCGACGGCATAATCATTCTGACATATGCTGGTGTGGAGCTGATTTGCCGTAACGGCGAAAACCTTGTCTTTACACAGCGCGATTTCGACGTCGGTTTCAATCCAGCTCCCGACTACACTGGTGCGGCGTTTGCATGCGAGCACATGAACTTTTTCGAGGCAGTAGCAAGTCGCGACAGAAACAAGCACGTCGACCCTGGCTCCAAAGCGCCATTTTCCGAGACACCGGTTGAGATCTCCGAAGCCTTAGCGCTCGAGCGTTTCATTCACGACTTGTACGGTCGCTTACCTCTCCTATCCCAGCGTCCCACAGTGCCGGCAGCTAATTCCCAGTCAGTAAGTCCATTCAACGCCGAACTCGACCAGCTCGTGGAGACGCTACAATGACCGCGATCTACAGAGACCTTCGACGCTTCTCTCCCCCAGTCCTGGAAGATATTCTTCTTCGATCGAACGATCACCTCGTTGTCTCTGCTTCCCAGTTGGCCAACAGCCACCGACACATTCGCGACCGCGATGTCGTAGCTGTCGTTCCCGATTTTCTGGAATACGCGCGCTTGCTTAGTGTGGGGCAGTTCGGGCAGCTGTTAGCAAAAGCGGGGACGCGCTATAATTTGGCACGAGCGTTACTAGCCGCGGCATGTGCGGCGCTGCGGCACCCCACACCAGCAGCTGGAAGCGACTTTTGGCTCGTGGCGCAAGCTCTCTTACGGTTCGACCTTGCTCTCCTGCGCATGTTTCACGGTGTCGTGGTTCTCCATCCTTACCTTACCGATTTTGCGCTAAGCCTAGGAAGGGACGATTTCTTAGCCCACTTCGCGCACCAGGCCGCACGCTGGCAGTACTGGGGCGTGTGGACCTACCAGCTTCCGCTGGCCCTCAGTGCGTTAATGCGTCTCGGACTTTCCCCATCCGCCGTCATCTTCGCCACCGCTCAGCGCGATATTGACTCGCAATTTGCACTTGCAGCAGCTCGAAAGAACGCACTTTTCTCCAGCACCCATTTCTTAGTAGACTGCCAGCCCATCAGAGTGGGCACGGTCGACATCAGTATTGAGCTGGCCAAAAAATTCTCTGTGGATGGGACAGTCTGCCCCGCCAGTATGCGCGGCGATGCCCCTTGACAGCGAGTCAGTGGATTCGGTTAGGCAGCTTTCCATACGGAAGAACGCTCGGCATCACTTCAGATTTGCGCTAAACAAAGGAGCAGATTGCCAACGTGCCAACCGGTGTGGTGAAATGGTTCAATGATATGAAAGGCTTTGGGTTCATTCGCTCTGATGTGAGCGGGGACGATGTATTTGTTCACTACACAGCAATTCTTGGCGATAGGTACAAGACTCTCACAGAAGGGGATCTCGTAGAATTTGAAGTCGCCGAGGGACCTCGTGGCAAATATGCTCAGAACGTGATCATCCTCACCCATCGCCAGTAGGTTCTTCGGAATGAATCATTCGCGTTTTTTCCTGTCCAAATACCTTTTGGACGAATCTTCCGCCCTATCAACTGCGGCAAGAAGTTTGGGTAGTTTCAATTGCCGCTGGATTTTTCCCAGTCGAGAACGAAGTGCCGCAACTGCACGTTCGCAAAGCATTAGGGTTTGTAAACTTGAATCCACCGTTCAATAAAGCACTGGAAAAATCTATAACCAGCCCGTTGAGAAAAAGATAACTTTTCGGGTCACAGAACACGCGTATTCCACCACAGTCGAAAACATGATCTCCGGATTTGGGCCCGTCTTCAATATCCATAACGTAGGACATGCCTGAGCACCCCCCGTCGGTAATCCCTACGCGCAATCCCCACGACGACTTTTGCTGCGAGTCAAGAATCCGCCTAACCTCTCTAATAGCGGCATCAGTAAGCGCGATAGCCATCCGAATAGGTCCTCCGAAGTAAAGTGTACCAATCTAGTTCTACTTTACATCCCAAGGCTTATTCAGTCGCTCTCCTGCAATCACCGTTTCACGCGCCCAAGCCGATGCTGCGCAAACGAGCCACTTCTTCTCGTATGCGACGCGCCGCATAAAGAACTTCCTCTTCGCTTGTCCACCGTCCGAGACCTAAACGCAGCGACGCGTGTGCAAGAACCTTGGTTACCCCAATGGCACGCAGGACATGCGACGGTTCCCGCTTGGCCGAGGCACAAGCGCTCCCGCTACTCACAGCAACATCGCGCAGCGACATAATAGGTGATTCACCTTCCCCTCCTTCCCCCGATACGTTCAGGTTATTGGGCAGTCGCCTCTCCCACGGAGG
>JANZZJ010000166.1 GCA_026419455.1 Candidatus Sumerlaeaceae bacterium
TGACTGGGCCGCCGACGTTGACCCCAATCCGTGTCACTTTATTGAGGCTGAAGCAATTTCCTTCGTTCATGCTGCTCTTGATCGCGGCGTCAATTTTATCGACACTGCACCTGCTTACTGGCACTCCGAAGAATATCTGGGTAAAGCGCTCAAAGGATACCGCGACCGAGTGGTCCTTGCTACGAAGGTCGGTGAACACTGCGATCCCTCCGGATCATATTATGATTATTCCTACGCTGCTAGCCTGGGGTTTATCGACCAGTCGCTTCGTCGCCTGCAAACGGACTATCTTGATTTGATCCAAATTCACTCGGCCCCCCTAGACGTACTTGAACGGGGAGAGACTTACGAAGCGCTTTGCAGAGCGAGAGATGAAGGCAAAGTCCTGCATATCAGGATGACAGGGGGCGCGCGTGAGTGCGCCAGGGCCATCGAACTCGGAGGATACGAGACGGTTCAAGTGCCCTATAACCTGCTCAATCTTTTACCGGAGCGGTTGGTTTTTCCCCTCGTGCACAGGCATCAAGTTGGGGTTCTTGTCATGCGGGGGCTTGCCGGCGGAAAGCTAACAGAAAAATATGTTAATATTCTGGACCTGAATTTGAAAGAGAAAATCGCGAGCTTTGAAAAGTTCCTAAACATGAGTGGCATTTCCAGCATGACGCATCTGGCTCTGGGTTACGTACTCGGATCGCCAGACGTTTCATGTGTCCTAGTAGGAACGCGCAAAATTGAGCATCTCGATAAAGCGATAGCGGCGGCATGGAGTCCGATTGCTCCTGCGCTTCTCGAGGAGCTGCGCGCCCATGCCACCGCTTTAGGCTTGAACGTTTGGTAAGGAGCCGTCGCGCGTTTGCTTAATCTTGCACCTTATGCTACTTCTTATATTTTACTGAGCACCCATAAGGTTGAGTTGTGGTTACCTCTGGTTCTTGTCCCGCTACAAGTTTGGCCAGAGCTTCGTCCACATAGTTACGCGGATCGGCCTTGTCGCCCCGTGGATCATCGTCAATAGCTCCTGCGTAGGCGATAGTACCATCTTTACTGATGATATACATGTGCGGAGTAGTCTTGGCGCCGTAGGCTTGTCCAACCTCTCCGCTCGGATCCAGAAGGATCGAATACGGAAGCTTCTGCTCTTCCTGCCACTTCTTCGCCTCGGCGGCTTGGACGAAATGGCTGCTGTCAATGGCGAGCCACACCACCTGTTTGTCCGCATATTTTTCAGCGAGTTTCTTCATCGTGCCTGACTTATAATGACGTTTCACGAACGGGCACGTGGGATTGGTCCACTCTAAGACGACGATTTTGCCGCGATACTGCGAAAGGGTGTGAGTTGTGCCCAAAGCATCAGGCAAACTGAAGTCAGGGGCTTTTGCTCCGACGCTAACCTGAGCCCGAATTGATAGAGCAGAGGTAGCCAAAAGAGCAACGCTCATCGCGAGGCCAAGCATGGCGTAAATAGGGCGATGATTTTGCATGATCCAGCTCCTTAGTTTGATTAGAACTAATTTAGTACTAATTAACCTGGGCGAGACAAACATATTCACAAAAGCACCTTTCCGGCTTTGGGCAATCCTGTATCGGTTACGATTCGCTCAGTGACGAGGCCTACTTCCACGCGCAGGCGCCGTTCTCGTTGCCAGATTGAATAAGCGCCGTCAGTCTAGCTCGTTTTCCAATTCTCGTAAGCGTTCCATATCAGCTGGAGAGTCTACATCAGCGACTACTTGAGAATCCTCCGTCTCTACGTGGTGGACAAGCGCTGCATGCGCCGCGATTATGTCGCGAGCTGTTTGTTCAGGCTTGGCTTGGAGAAATGATTCAAAAAGTCCTGCTGGAATGAGAATGGGGTGCCCTGGCCTTCCGCAGTAGCACGCGATGGCAATACACTCGCCCTGTGTGCGGTAAGTTTCGCACAATTTCGTGACCGTACTAACACTTATGGCTGGTTGATCTACCAACGCCACCACCACGGCGTCCGCACTGCTCGCTTTGGCCGATGCGATTCCCAATTGCAGTGAATAGATTTGTCCCCGCGCTGGCTCCTTGTTGAGGACAAATTCGGCCTGAGAAAATTGCTTTTTCTGCGCTTTCAGTGATGCATGAAGCCCAGCATTAATGACAACATGAACTGGCACAGTGTCCGCCGCGACAAGTGTTTCATAAATCCTGTGAAGAAAAAACGAATTGCCAAAGGGAAGCAGGGCTTTCGGAAATCCCATCCGATTGGATATTCCCCCCGCCAGAACAATGCTCTGAATTTCAGCCATAACCTCACCGCCTTACCGATGGCTGTTTAGCGGAATTGGCACACGACAATCAATCGAAAAGCCCAACATAATCCGTTATTCGAAAGCTCTCCTAGCTGGATTGTGTCACATCGGCGTCGCGCACCTGCAATGATTTTGCAACAGACGTGTCATAGTTTTGCCACGTGAGTTTTGCCGGGAGTTGTGCCACTCTACGCCCGTCCGGTGCGGACAAAACCTTTGGAGGTAAAAGTATGAAATTGTGTAAGGCTTTCACACTCATTGAGCTACTCATCGTTGTGGCCATTATCGCGATTTTGGCGGCAATCGCGGTACCAAACTTTCTTGAAGCACAAACGCGCTCCAAGGTCGCACGTGTGAAGAGCGATCTGCGCACACAGTGCACGGCTATTGAAGCATACGTCGTCGACTGGAACACACTGCCGCGAGACAGCGACAGTGACTTAGATCGTGAGCCAGCGATGGCAAGTTACGAATTTTCGTGGAAGGCCAATGGTGCTATCCAACTGACGACCCCCGTGGCTTACATGAGCAGCCTACTCTGTCTCTTATACACATCTCCGAGCCCACGAGACCA
>JANZZJ010000169.1 GCA_026419455.1 Candidatus Sumerlaeaceae bacterium
CTATGTCCTCAGTGGATACATAGAATCGGAAGTCCGCGCACGCATTCGCTCGGCTTATGTAAAAGCGGCAAACACATCAAAATAATACGAGCGGCGGATTCGTGGGCGTACTTCTTAAAGAGCGTTCGTTAGCTTTTTAATGATTTTCCCAAAGCCTTTGCAATGGTGTAAACATCTTTGTCACCACGACCCGACAGGTTCACGACAATTATACTTCCAGCTGGCATTTCGGGAACCAGTTTCTCAAGGTAAGCAATAGCATGGGCACTCTCAAGGGCAGGAATAATCCCTTCAGTCTTGCACAGGGTTTGCACGGCTTTAATTGCCTCTTCGTCTGTGACGGCAACATACTTGGCCCTTCCAGATGCCGCCAGAAAACTGTGTTCAGGGCCTGTTCCAGGATAATCTAAACCTGCTGAGATTGAGTGGGCAGGAGTTATCTGCCCGTCACTGGTTTGAAGCACATAACTTTTCGCCCCATGAAAAACGCCGATTTCCCCTGCGGTAATACTTGCCGCATGAAGCCGAGTCGCGAGGCCGTAGCCCGCAGCTTCCACTCCAATAAGGAGTACATTCTGGTCAGAGATGAAAGGATGAAAAATCCCTATGGCATTGGATCCTCCGCCCACACATGCAACCACGGCTTTGGGCAGGCGTCCCTCTTTTTCCAGAACCTGTTGCCGCGCCTCGCAACCAATGACACTCTGAAAATCCCGTACTATCATGGGAAAGGGATGGGGGCCAACAGCCGATCCTATAATATAATGGGTGTAATCGCAGCTTGCCATCCAGTCGCGAAGTGCTTCACTTGTGGCGTCTTTTAGCGTGCGAGTCCCACTTGTTACCTCTACGACAGTTGCCCCTAAAAGCTCCATCCGAAAAACGTTCAGACGCTGACGTTCAATATCCTCGCTCCCCATGTAAACACAACATTCCAGGCCGAGCAGGGCGCAAGCTGTGGCCGTCGCAACTCCGTGTTGTCCGGCGCCAGTTTCCGCAATCACCCGCCTCTTGCCAAGCTTCTTTGCCAGCAGCGCCTGACCAATAGTGTTATTAATTTTGTGTGCCCCAGTATGGCACAAATCCTCCCGCTTGAGATATACTTTTCCATCGTTGCCAAGAGTCTGCGAAAGCTTCTCAGCATAGTAAAGAGGGGTTGGCCGACCGACGTACTCGCGCAGAAGTCGTTTTAGATCGTTTTGAAAGTCGGGATTATTCTTAACGATCCGGTAATGCTTCTCCAATTCGAGCAGTGCAGGCATCAGCGTTTCAGGGACATATCGCCCACCAAATTCGCCGAAATAACCATTTTCATCGGGCAGCTGCTCCAGCATGGTGAACTTATCATTCATGATCTTGAATCCTTAATTGAAATGTTCGCGCACTTGGCTAATGAAGGCACGTAATTTTGAATGATCTTTCTTCCCCGGAACGAATTCCACCCCTGATGACACGTCAACGCCAAAGGGGGGCGCAACAGCCCGGAGGATTTGCGCGACGTTGTCGGGCGTGAGTCCACCTGCAATAAAAGACTTCTCAATGGGAAAATGCCCAGGAAGCCATCCGATATCCCATGCCTGACCAGTGCCGCCAAGGGCGTGGCTTACGAGTGTGTCGCAAAGAAAAAGATCTGGTTGGTAGTCCGTCCACTGAGGCCTGGTAACTCCTTCGGCAATTCTTACAGCTTTAATTACCACAAACCCGTGTTCTCGCAGGCGTGCAACCAGGTCCGGCGGTTCATGACCGTGCAATTGAAAATGCGTGATCTCGGTTTCATCGCGCAACCGCAGTATTTCCTCAGCAGTAGAATTCACAGTGACTCCGACGGCTTTAGTCCTCGAACCAGTAGCAGCTTTCACTAAGTGTCTAGCCAGTGGTGCAGACACGTAGCGGGGGCTCTTTTCGTAGAAAACGATTCCGAAATAATCGGCCCCCTCTTCACAGATAACACGTAAATCAAGCTCGTTGGTAATGCCGCATATTTTTATCGCAATACCCATACGAGGAACTACCTTCTGTTTGTTCGCTTGCAACACGACCAAGATTTCCTCTTTTTCATATTTCGGCTAACAAGAAGTGTCTGGACATCATTCAAGGAGCAGTCATGAGCGGTAAAGCATCACAGGAGTGGCCAGGACTATCAGGCGTCAACAAGCGATTCGCAATAGTCGCAAGCCGCTTTAATCACGAGGTTGTGGAAAAGCTCGTGGAGGGAGCCCGCCGCGCACTTTGGGAATATGGCGTTGATCCTGGATCTGTTGACGTGTACTGGTGCCCTGGGGCTCTTGAGATTCCTGCATTGGCCCGTCGCTTGGCCCGACAAACTGATAACCACGCTCCAAGGTACCATGGCATAGTGTGTTGCGGAGCCGTAGTCCGT
The DNA here is from genome assembly GCA_026419455.1 of Candidatus Sumerlaeaceae bacterium. GTDB lineage: Bacteria > Sumerlaeota > Sumerlaeia > Sumerlaeales > Sumerlaeaceae > DRVG01. The sequence goes on from JANZZJ010000169.1 coordinate 2,381, forward strand.
GGTGAGACGGATCACTACCAGTTCGTGGCCACAGAAGCAATGCATGGCGTCAGTGCATTGGCTGGCGAGGCCAATATTGCAGTCGGTAATGCCATTCTTACTGTGGCAAATCTCCAACAGGCATGGGATCGTGCACGCGACGATACGTCAAACAAGGGCTATGAGGCAGCTATTGCAGCGCTAGTCATGGCTCAACTCTTTGAAAAACTGGATTAACCTGAAAGGTGGTGCCACGTATCGCTATTCTTCTACGGCTCCACCACCGCTTACGAGGTAGAGGACAGCCATTCTCACCGCAATGCCATTTGTAACCTGTTCTGTAATTACCGAGTGGTCGCCATCGGCAACGTCTTGAGAGATCTCCACACCGCGGTTTACGGGGCCGGGATGCATAATTAGGACGTCAGGCTTGGCCCAGACCAACCGCTCGCGTGTCAATCCGTAGAGCAAACGATATTCGCGAATGGAAGGGAATAGATTCTTCCGCTGGCGTTCCAGCTGTATGCGGAGTAAATTAATCACATCGGCGTCTGCTATTCCTGAGCGCAAATCATGATGAATCTCGCAGCCAAGCTTCTCAAAATAGCGCGGAACCAGCGTGGATGGACCAACGAGAGAGACCCGTGCCCCGAGTTTCGTCAATGCCCATATATTCGAGCGAGCAACGCGTGAGTGAAGTATGTCACCGACGATCGCCACTTTCAGTCCAGCAATTCGGCCCTTCTTTTCACGCATGGTAAAGATGTCGAGTAGACCCTGAGTGGGATGCTCATGAGCACCGTCGCCAGCGTTGATAACGCTCATGTTCAATCGCTTAGACAATAAGTGGGGTGTGCCTGGACATGAGTGCCGCATAACGACAAAGTCCACCCCCATCGCCTGAATCGTGCGAGCTGTGTCCAACAGTGACTCCCCTTTGGTGACGCTGCTCGTTGCGACATTAAAGTTCACGACGTCGGCGGAAAGACGCTTTGCAGCAATTTCAAAACTTGTTCTCGTACGAGTTGAATTTTCGAAAAATAGGTTACATACGGTCTTGCCGCGAAGAGTCGGAACCTTCTTTACGGTGCGGGTGAAAATCTCTTTCATTGCTGCTGCATTGTCGAGGATGAGCTCGATTTCTTCCGGGCTAAGATGTTCAAGTCCGAGCAGGTGGCGATGGCGAAAGCGGGCAGGTTTTTCTAAGAGTGCTGTAGTGTCCATCGGCGTCTCATGAAACTCCTTTGTCGTAATGAGGCATGGCAAATGAGAAGCCCATTTGGCTGATTCGGGGGTTAAGTGGGGACAAGTTATTAAAAAAATGCTCGGCTCCTATTATCATGCCGAGAAGGCAGTTTCGAGCCAGAAAAATTGCGTGTCAAAAACAAAACCTGCTACCGGCACTCCTGCCGGCAGCAGGTTTTACCTGCCGATTGCCGCATTAAGTTATTTGCACTTCACAGCGCACGGGCCCGCCCCGCAGACTTTCCCGGGGGACAAGTCGTACATCGGATACGGATAGCACTTCGTCTTGTAGCCGCAGCAGCCAGACAGGATCACCGCTGCCAAGGCAGCCACCAGAGTGAGAGAAATAGCTTTCATTGCACAGCCTCCTTCGGCAGTTTTCTAACCTCGTGAACATATTGACCACAGACCTTGTCGTCGGCGCAACAAAAAAATATCGGACTTGGCTTTTAGAAGCCACTGGATTGCGCGAAGTGTTTTGGAACGCCGGAATTAACAAGCCGCAGGCAAGAACGCCACTGTCCACACTTGAAAGCGTGAAATAAGACTTTTAGGTCCGATTTGTAGTAGTTTGAGAAGAGAGACATTTTATGAAATCCGCAGCGTACAGTTTTGAGTGGCTTGCTATTGCCGTTTTCCTCTTGGCGACGGTATTGTTTGTCTACGTCAGCTTAGCGGTTGGCGCCGTAATTCGACCACGCCAACCCAGTGTTGATAAGCTTCGTATCTACGAATGCGGAGAACCAACTATTGGAAGCGCTTGGATACGGTACAACATCCGGTTCTATACGGTTGCGCTGGTTTTCCTCATTTTCGACGTTGAAACTGTATTCCTTTTTCCGGTTGTCCGGGTCTTCCGCTGGTTCGTTGAAAACGGTGCGGGATTTGTTGCGTTTGTCGAAATTCTCGGTTTTCTTGCTGTTCTGGTGGTTGGTTTGATTTATGCGTGGCGGTTTGGCAATCTTGATTGGTTAAAAGACGCTGAATTTGGTCTTATGCCTGTTACCAGGGCAGCGGGCGGCGAAAGCAAGGAGTTGCCGACCACCACGCCGCCCAGAAAGGTGGACTGATCATGGGAAAGCTGCTCGACACGCGGTTGCGCCACGAGTACGATCCTGCCTATTCAGATCGCGAACGTGAGTTGATTCGGAAGCAACTCAACGAAGCCATAAGAGCTGAGGGTCTTGATCGGGCTCTGTACGTTGCACCGCTCGATGCTATTCTAAACTGGGCGCGATTGGGATCCTTATGGCCCATGACTTTTGGTCTGGCCTGCTGTGCCATTGAGATGATGGCGGCGAGCGCCTCTAAGTACGATATCGATCGTTTCGGAGCTGGTGCCTTTCGGGCTACGCCACGGCAAGCCGACGTCATGATTGTTGCTGGCACGGTAACCTACAAAATGGCGCCCCGCGTGAAACGACTTTTTGAACAGATGCCGGAACCGAGGTATGTCATTGCTATGGGAGCCTGTGTCCTTGGCGGCGGGCCTTATTCCCTCCACGGCTACCACGTCGTTAAAGGAGTGGACAAGATCGTCCCAGTTGATATTTACGTTCCCGGATGTCCACCGCGGCCGGAAACGTTGCTCGAGGCGCTCATGAGGCTCCAAGAAAAGCTACGCAGCGAGCACATCCTCGCGAGCCGTGTGGGCCTTTATCCCGATCCATTAGGCCGCTCTCCTATTGATGAACGGTTTTGCCCACAAAAGGAGACAAGGACTTCATGACTCCCCTTACGTTGTCGCAAATTGTGGAATATATCCGTAGTGAAGTCGGGCCCGATGCTGTAAGTGAAGTCGTATTGGAAGGACACACGCCGTGGATCCGGATTGCACCCGAGCACTTTCGTCGCGTTATGCAGATGTTGCGGGAGCATCCGCAGATGTCTTTTGATTATCTTCAGCTTGTCACCGGCGTTGACTGGGGCGATCGTTTTGACGTTGTTTACCACATCTACAGCATGTCGTTAGGTCATAAAATTGCCCTGAAGGTGGCCATCGAGCGAAATTCCCCGCGGATTCCAACAGTGTGTGATCTCTGGCCAGCTGCCGACTGGCACGAGCGCGAGCAGTACGACCTTATGGGGATCGTTTTTGAGGGACATCCAGATTTGCGGCGGATCCTTTGTCCAGAGGACTGGGAGGGGCATCCGTTGCGAAAGGATTACGTACAACCGATTGAGTATCATGGAATTTCGAATGTCCGCCAGATTCGGGACGAATGGTACCCTAAACCAGATGAGGATGCGAAAGCCATCATCCAAAAGCCCCCCTCGAAGTCGACAAGTTAGACTCGTGGCGCGCCCTGCAGGACTTGTTTCCCCTCAAATGTGCAGGGTTGCCCCGTAGTGGCCAAAACGGAACGCCACAAATCACCATCGAGCGCCACACGGCGTTTCCTGCCCACAATTAATTTCATGGGAACATGCACAAATTTGCTATTCCAATATCCGATGACAAGCCCGGTTTTGCCACTCATAGCTGCATGCACAGCGTACCGTGCGAAGCGGTCGCACAGCAGGGCATCCGTGGCATTAGCAGGAATGCTCCTAATGTAGTAACTCGGTTCGAAATATTTGAGATTAATCTTGGGGCCATGTTCGCTGAAGTACGCTAGGATACGTTCTCGAAGAAGCTCACCGATGTCATGTAGTTTGACGTTTCCCGAGGCATCGAGTTCGCGCGGTGATTCGCCAAAGAGTTCCTGCCCTGCTCCTTCAGCGAGAGCAATAACGGCATGATGGCGTTCGAGCATGCGGCGCCTCAAAACGGCAAGAAGACCTCTTTCGCCGTCCAGAACCAAGGGAACTTCGGGAATGAGACAGAAATTAACCTGCTGGCTAGCTAACGTTGCGCCTGCCGCGATGAAACCGGCTTCTCGTCCCATGAGTTTCACTAAGCCAATTCCATTAGGGGTGCCCTTAGCTTCCGCGTGGGCACTTTCAAGGACGTCACGAGCACGAGCGACGGCGGTTGAGAATCCAAAGCTCGGGTCTACAAAAGGGATATCATTATCGATAGTTTTCGGAATTCCCACCACTGCAATTGGCAGTTTCCTTCGCTGAATTTCATTCACAAGGGCCATCGCCCCTCGCGTGGTGCCATCACCGCCCACAGTCAGAACAATATTAAAGCGCTGCCTTACCAAGTAGTCCACCATTACAGCTGGGTCATACTTTTCCCGCGATTATCCAAGAACGGTTCCGCCGTCGTTGTGGATGGCGTCAACTGTCTCTTCGGAAAGACGGAGAGGCGAGAACCCGTTATTCGGGTCGAGTCCGGCAAAGCCGTAACGAATCCCGAAGATTTCTCGTACACCATAATTGTGATAGAGTTCGAGAAAAGCGGATCTAATAACGTTGTTGAGTCCTGGGCAGAGACCTCCAGCAGTTAGAATTGCTACCTTTGTTTCAGCGGGCGAAAATAAAATGTGGGAGCGGGGGCCCGCTTTTTCGAAAGATTCCGCGGACACGCATTGGCCATCTTCGCTCACTTCCACATTAACGAGAATGCGCGTTGTGTCAGCGACAAAAGATGGCGTGCCCTCGCCATACTTAGGCGAAAGCCTAAGCGGCGAGGGCACGCTTCCGATCCCCACGGTTTCGACTCGATAATTATCGTAATTTGCTACCGGATTCTCTGCCATCAACGGTACTCTTTAGACAGCTATCCCCGCCTCCAACAACATAGTGATGTTTCGTGAATCGCAGATCTCAGGCGGGCCAAAGTATTGAATCGGGCCGGGCGACTTGTAGGCATCTTCCACCGACCACATATCGCGGTGCTTGGCGAAATACTTAAACGCTGGACTATCAAGTTCCACTAGCGCTTTCTTGATAACAGGTTTAAGCGCGCCCTTCCTGTGTTCCATAACAACCATCGAAGCCACTGGCACGCCGCCAAATTCCCACTTCTCCACTGGATGTGCTAGATTCTTTGCCGAGACCGTGTAACCAGTCAATCCACCTCGGATCAGTTGCGCGGCGGCATAGCCTAGACAGTAGGTGTAATCGGCGTCAAAGTTTGTGGGGAATCCGCAGCGGCCTTCATAACCAAAGAAATGTGTGATCGCAGAAAATTTCCCCGAATAACGCCCTTGCTCCTTCCAATCGGCGAGGCGCGCCTCAACCAGGTCTGCAAGAAACTTTTCTGTCTCAAGTTGGGAAACCAGAAGGTTGCCGTGAGCGTCGCGCTGGAGAATAGTCTCTTGGAAGGAAGCCGGCAGGTTTCTGTATAGTTTCGCAGACTCGTCCGGAAGCTTTGACGAAACGAAATCGATTCGTTCGCGCGGCGGTAACGCTGCGAGTTCGTTACCATGTTGTCCTAAGAGGTGCCCGATGTCTCTTAGGAAGTCGTTAAAGTCCGCCAGAAACTCCAGAAGTCCCTCAGGAATCAGCACGACACCGTAATTTTTTCCACCTTCGGCGCGCTTAGCAATTGTGTCACATATTTGCTCAACAACATCGTTAAGTGTGAGCCCACGCGCTTTCACCTCTTCAGAGATAATTGCAAGGTTCGGCTGAGTCTGCAGCGCTACCTCGAGCGTCACGTGACTTGCCGAGCGTCCCATTAGCTTGATAAAGTGCCAGTATTTACCGCCCGAACGGGCGTCGCGGCATATATTACCAACAAGATACGCATAGGTTTTTACGGCAGTGTCGAACCCAAAAGACATGTCTATAAATTCATTGCGCATGTCGCCGTCAATCGTTTTGGGCAAGCCGATCACCTGAAGCGGAATCTGTTTTGCCGCACAGTACTCAGCTAGAATAGCGGCATTGGTATTCGAGTCGTCACCTCCGATAATCACCAGGGCGTTCAAGCCGAGGGCCTTTGCTGTTTTCTCACATCCTTCCAGCTGTTCAGGCTTCTCGATCTTGTCGCGCCCACTGCCAATCATGTCAAAACCGCCGGTGTTGCGGTAGGGGGCTATAGCTTCCGCCGTAAGCTCCACCCATTTGTTCGTAAATATGCCTTTCGGCCCACCAAGAAAGCCGAATAACTGGCTTGCGCGATTTGCTGCTTTCAAAGCGTCGAAGAGACCAGCGATGGCGTTGTGTCCACCTGCTGCAGGACCGCCACTCAGGACCACTCCAACCTTCAGCGCATCGTTGGAGAGGTTTCCCTCGCCCTCGACAAGTTTCACCACGGGTAACTTCGAAGTCGTGGAAAACTCCTTCTCGATCTCTTGCCAATGTTCCTTATCTTGGGAGGGAACCACTTTGCCCGCTTCGATTTTGATCTTCCCCGATGCCAAAACAGGGGGGAGTTTCGGTTTATATTGAAGCCGCTGAGCTTCTAAGCCAGAAATGTGGTGGGACATTGATTTATTCCTCCTAATGAAAACTATAGTCCAAGCAACTCGACCAAAGGCGGACTTCCACTCATTCGAAGCGAACAATGGCCGTAAATGAGTCCGCTTCGAGGCTGGCGCCGCCGACTAAGGCACCGTCGATGTCGGGTTGATCCATGAGTTCACGAATGTTTTGTGGCTTAACACTGCCACCATATTGAATCCGAATCTTTTCGGCCACTTCGGGGGAAAACATTTCTGCGACCAGCTTTCGAATCAGTGCGTGAACTTCTTGTGCCTGCTCTTTCGTCGCTGTTTGCCCTGTTCCGATGGCCCATACCGGCTCGTAGGCAATAATACTTGCCGCAACTTTGTCAGGTGGTAGATCTTTCAGGCATCCCTGCACCTGGGCTGTCACGACGGATTCTGTTTTTCCGGACTGACGTTCCTCGAGTGTTTCACCAACACAAATAATGGGGATCAGCCCATGGCGGTACGCAGCCTGTGCTTTCTTATTAACGGAGGCGTCCGTCTCGGCAAAATATTGACGCCGCTCCGAGTGTCCGATGATCACGTATTTGCAGCCTACGTCCACTAACATTCCTGCAGAGACCTCACCGGTGTACGCTCCTTGGTCAGCCCAGTGACAGTTCTGAGCACCAAGAGAAATCTTTGTGCCACGGATGGCTTGCCCAACGGTCTCTAAAGCAGTATAGGGAGGGCACAATACCACTTCTACGCGGTCGTATGTGCCTACGCTCGCAGCCAATGCATTCGCGAGATCGGCAGCCTCTCTTCTCGTTTTAAACATTTTCCAGTTACCCGCGATTATCGGTTTGCGCGACATAAATGCCCCTTTCTCTAAACCTTTAGGATTTGACGATTAGCGGCCTTAGACAAAGGAATAGGGAGAAAGCCTGTGGCTTTCTCCCCATCCGCTTGATGTATTTGTTCGGTAAGACGTCGCCCACGTCTTCGTGCCAACACCTTACTTATTCAAGAAGTTCTTCGCGAGCTTAAGCGAGAGATCCACGCAACGGTTAGCGTAACCCCATTCGTTGTCGTACCACGACAGAACTTTGACCATCGTGCCGTCGATCACCTTGGTCTCGAGTGAGTCAACGATCGAACTTGCACTATCATGGTTAAAGTCGGACGAGGCAACCGGCTCATCACAGTACTTAAGGATGCCTTTCAGTGCACCTTTATCTGCCTTTTCCTTGAGAACAGCGTTGACCTCTTCTTTCGTCGTCGGCTTTGAAACCTCGAGGACGACATCTACAAGTGAGACGTTCGGAGTAGGCACTCGCACCGCAAGGCCGTCCAATTTCCCTTTGAGCTCGGGAAGCACCAGACCGATGGCTTTGGCTGCACCAGTCTTCGTGGGCAGCATATTCATCGCAGCCGCTCTAGCGCGCCGAGGATCTTTGTGGGCCAGATCAAGAACACGTTGGTCGTTTGTGTACGAATGGATAGTGGTCATGAGGCCACGCTTCACGCCGAAGGCCTCGTGAAGAACCTTAACGACAGGCGCTAAGCAGTTCGTCGTGCATGACGCGTTGGAAATAACGTTGTGCTCCGGCTTGAGCTGGTCATCATTGACACCGAGAACGACCGTAATGTCTGGGTCATCAGCTGGAGCTGAAATAATGACTTTTTTCGCCCCTGCCGTTAAATGCTTCGAGGCCTTCTCTTTACTAGTAAAGACGCCAGTTGATTCAATCACGATGTCTACGCCGAGATCTTTCCACGGCAACTCGGCGGGGTCCTTCATCGCAAAGACTTTTACCACTTTGCCGTTTACTTTGAGATTGCCGTCCTCGGTAACCTCTACGCTGCCGGGAAAGCGACCGTGAACGGAATCGTACTTCAGCAGATGCGCGTTGGTCTTCGCATCGAAAAGGTCGTTGATGGCGACAATTTCAACTTCTGGATTGTCGATGGCTGCACGGAAAACAAGGCGGCCAATGCGACCAAACCCATTGATAGCAAGCTTTACTGGCATAACACTACTCCTCCAGAGATTGTGCTGACGTGTTGATGAACGAGTTCTGTGATACGTAGATGTCAACAGAGCATACTCATAACAGCAAGAAAAGCTTCAAAAAAAACGCGCTTGGCAAGGATAGCCTTATTGATGAAAGAACTTTAATTGGCTTAGCTAAATCGTTCTAACGATTAGACATAAAGTAAAATTATAATAAACCCATTACTCGCTCGACGTCCTTGCAACTTGCTCACCATTCAAGCCGGCAGCATCAAACCAACTTGGCTGGTTAATGCAATAATCTCCCGATTTTCCCCCGCTTTTTGCAACAAGCCGAACTGGCCCAACCATCACGGACTTGTCGAGTCCTTTTAGCATGTCATACAGCGTCAAAAGCGCTACACTCGTTGCCACCATGGCTTCCATCTCAACGCCCGTTTTATCATCTGCTACAACCACCGCTTTCACCACAATTCTCTTGAATTGGGCATCCAGTGCAAAATCCACGGTTACGCTC
>JANZZJ010000227.1 GCA_026419455.1 Candidatus Sumerlaeaceae bacterium
GTTTTTCCAGTAACGGCGCGGACTGTGACGATGTGACGGTTCAGGCGTAGAAGCCATAGCCGACCGAGAGAAGGGGCAGTTGGTAAGACAGATGGTCGCCCTTTAGCGGCCAACCTCGTTGACAGGGTCCCAAAGCGCGAAATCATACTGGGGTTCGAGGGGCCCTGCTGTTGTTTGCCAGGCTAGATCAGTAAAGCCACAAATCGGTGGACGGCATCGCTGACACTGCGCGAGAACGCGGCCTTCGAAACGGTCCTCGCTATCTCCTTTCATTGGCCGGCCGCCCGGCTTGTGCCCTCGCTTTGCGGCTTCTCCCGCGGTGCTCCAGGACTCCCCAGTTTTCTCGCTCACGCATCGCGCGAAGCCCTACTCCTCAGCCGAGACCGTGCTGCCTCCGGTCACAGCTAATGCCTTGCCGGAATGAGGGCAAGCACAAGGCCGCCGGCTGGATGTGACTGAGGCTGCACGACTGAACCCATGCCGCTGAAACCTCCAGCACCCCGCCTATCACGGAAGCTCGAGAGGCCTAAAACCCGGCGGGCGTAAGCCGCCGTTGGTTCATAGGCCGAAACCGCAGCCATGTTGTGCCACGCCGGACCAGGGCGACCCCGGATCACCGATCCAAGCTCAGGACCCCACATGGGCAGAATTTCAAGCGCGGCAACGCGCCCGAAGCCCCAATCCCAGCTCAATCCCGCATCAGACCCATCAGCTAGGGATGGGATGCGATGCAAAGATGCTCTAAGGCGGCTGGCTCTGTCGCCCAACCGCTGGCCATAAGTGCACCCGGCCACGTGCGTTGGAGAGCGTTACAGGTTTTGCAACGCCACGCCTACTGACACCCCATTTGCCGCAGATCCACTCCTTGTCTGCACTGGTTATTGTGTCTCCTGTGCTCTGATCCGTCACATCGTCACAGTCCGCGCCGTTACTGGAAAAACTCGCACTTCGCGATCCGTCACACCCAGCCACGCGATCCGTCACACCATCCGTCACACCCAACCACCTCTAACGGCTCGCGATCCACTAGACTGCTTGGATTTTCGAGGGTTCTCGTGGTGTGACGATTATCCACATGGGGGGACATAGCGAACCCATGCATCTTCAAAGTCCTTTCGTTCGTACCCTTTGAATGTGCACTCTCCGACGCGCTTCGTTGCCGGCCGGATGTCGAAGTAGCGAAGAAGCCTGGCGAGCCCATGAGCCGTGAGCTCCTTACCCCGCGAATACTCAGACCACGGTCGATCTTCTTGCCCGTTGAGGAAATTCAGTAGGTCATTGGTTGGTGCTACCTCCTTCCCGCTCTCGTCGAAATAGGCCTTAATGTCCCGCAACAGCTCCACCCTGAGGGAATCGTCTTCCTTCGTTTCAGTCCTGACAAACTCAAGTGCTGCTCTCCTAGCCCGCTGGTAGCATGACGTCCCGAAGAGACGAGCAATCATGAGCAGCGTCTCCCAGTTGTCCTCAGCTCGGTCATTAGCGAGCCCCAGCTCTTCCACCCCGTCGAGCAGAAGCTCGCGGAAGCGGTTGCCGCAATCTTTCGAGAAGCGAGCAAGTTTCTGCGCGAGCTCCCGGAGCTCCGTGGTAGCAAGCACGCAACGGAACTTCTTAATGGCTTTCTTCTCTTCCTTGGTTGCTCGCCGCATCTCGATTACGATTGACCGGTCTACGATGGTGTCGGCTTGCTTGCCGATTCCGGCGAGCACTTTGGGTCCGAATGCTTCGAAGGCTCGGACCTCCATGTCCGCCGCATTCCTACCTACAGTCCTCAGTACGTACCCAGACAAACGCCGGTTGCCGCAGTTGAGTAAAGCGCGGAGATCTTGGTTGTTGTTCGTCAAGTTGTCAGCCTCGTCGATTAGAAGCGTAGGCTTGGCTTCCTCGAGCACCCGAAACAGCGCAGACGGCGTGATGTTCGGGGTCATCAGCCCTCTCCGGACGAGGAACCGGATCACTTCGAGGGGTCGCGTCTTACCACAACGCTTCTCCGGAGAACTGATTAAGAGAATCGGGCTGTATTCCAGCTCCTCGATGAACCACGTGTGGGCACACCACAGCGCAACCACTACCGCCTGTGCCGGGGTGAGCACGACGTATCGGCTCACGGCTTGCTCCAGCTCACGGAAAAGCTCCTCTCCGTCAACCTCAGTGGGCCAACGGTCCACTTCAAGTTCAAGAAGCTCGAGCGCTGATCCTGCTTTCGGAAGAGGCTTTCTCCCCTTGGACGCTGATTTTCGTTTACCGCGTTTTGAGGAAGGCGAAGAGGAACCCTTGTCAGTCGAACTGCTCCAGCTTTGAGCCTCGGCCAAAAGCTGCTGAATGAGCGCACGTAAGTCCTCTTTGCTTCCAGTTTTGTCCACAAGGTCGGCTGGATCGCCCTTCTCCGGAGCATCCGGCCACTGCACGATGCGCACCTGGATGCCAAGCTCCGCTAGAGTTTCAGCAACTCGATCCATGTGGGTCCGACCTGCATCGTCGTTGTCCGGCCAGCAGTACACGGTTCGGCCTCGCAAGACTTCGAGCACCTCTTTGCCGGGCGCGCCGCTGGCGCCAGTCACCGTCCCAAGCGCCAAATAGCCGAGTCCCTGCAGCGCATCGGCCGCCTTTTCACCTTCGGTTATAATCACAGCTTCATCACTGGGCCGACCCGCAAGGAGCTCCGAGCCATATAACGGCAACTGGGCCACTTTCATTGAATTGAGCCCCGTTGTCCCGGCCGGACCCAGCCAAATAAACTTTTTGCGGCCGCCTTGGTACTCAATGCGTCGGTGGATCGCCTTTACTTCTCCCGACAAATCCCGAATATAGTAGTCTTTCTCGCCGATAACCTTCCGCTCCTTTCTCGCCGCGTCGCGCCGAGAAGAAGCGGGCACTGTGCGAGTCAGATCTTTAAGTGCAGCCAGCACCTGTTCTTGTGAACAGCCTGCGTGACAGTAGAAGAGCAGCTTATCATCCTCGGTGAGCGTCACCGACAGCGAGGGGCTTTCGTCATCATGCGCTGGGCAATGTACTTGCGCTCGGCCTTTGTCGAGACCTCGCCTGCAGGTACAGCCACTGCGGTCGCATGTTTGTTTTTGGATCACACTCTCAGCCGACAGTCGCTTTAACCAGCTCATCACTGATCGCCTCCAGTGTGTTTCTCTTTCGGTATGCCGGGGGCCTTTGCGGACACGTTGCACCGTTCACCGCGTGTGCTCCCATTCCAGCAAACACGGCGGCAACGCCCAAAGCGTCGGTTGCTCCGGCGCTGGAGGAGCACTGGAACCCCACCAAGAGGCCAGGACGTGGAACCAGGAGGCCGACGTCAGGGCAATTCTACAGCAATCGGGACAACACCGAGTTTCTCCTCGAGGAGTCTCCGGTCGCCAGGCCGGAGGGTAACTGAAGACACACGGCGTCCTGCCGGCCGAAAACCCGAGTCCGACGTCTCGCTCATTACGGCTGCAGCGTGCAAAAAGGGCCACAGACGCTGGCCTACTGCAACGGCGGCAGAATGGGCATGAGCCCCAGGGGGCGGAACCAGTAACCGGGATCGCAGAAATCAGATCTACCTCAGGCTTCATCGCTCTCTTCCTCGTCGTTCCCCATGCGCCGCTGGATCCAGTGTCCAAGAGCGGCACGCGGTACCCGCACCGATCGGCCAATACGTATCGACGGCAGCTCCCCGGAAGCGACCAGCGCATATGCCTTGGCGCGACTGATTCCGAGTAGGTGCGCTACCTCTGTGACACGCAACAAGATGGACTCATCGAAGTTCATGGCTTGGCTCCTATTTCCCGTCGGTCGCGTCTCGTGTAGTACAAGGAAGAACAGGAAGAACGGTTGGACAAAGTGGGACACGATGGCTGAGCCCATTCGCCTTGTTGGCGGGCGCTGGTACCGCGCCAGCAGTTACCGCTTGGTACAAGACAAGCTTTTTAATTGGCTTTCCGTCGTTCCCGACCGAAAGGCTCGACTCGAGGAGTACGATCCGTTCTCCGAAAACAGGCAGGAGCCAATCTACAAACCGCTGGTCAACCTTTTCTCGCCCTTTAAGGATCGCGAGGATATTTTGCAGACGATCAAAGCGGAGCAGCTCACTGCCATACGAGGGTACACTCGTGGCGCGTTCAAGCGCCTACCGCTCACGAAACAAATTCTTGAGTGGTGCAACCGATATGGTTTACTCGGTCTGCTCCACGAGGCCATAATCTTAGTGAGATTCTGGCCTCGCTGGGATCGAGCCCCGGTACCTGACCAGGATCAGCTCAAGCGGTTCGAGCAGGAGTTCGGCCCGGTGGACAAGTTGTTCGCGCTGGCCAAGACTCTATGGGAACAACATCAGCGACCGAACCGGCAAGTTGTCCAAGCAGGCAGTGCAACTCCTAAGAGTGCTCGACCGCACTCGCATCCCGATAATGCGCCTCGTCAGCAGCCACGACAATGGCGTTGGATCGTGTCGCAAAAAGTCTTAGCGCGAACGCCATACGGCTGGACGGTTACGTTTTGGGAACACTGGCGCCCGCACCAAAAAGCTCCACCACGAGTCAAACGCTATCAGCCGCTTTCGGAAAGTGAGTGCAAGGACCTGGTTCCCGAATCCGACGCGCCCGCAACCGTCGTTTCCCAGCTTCGACATTTTGGGGCCGTTCGTGTCCTCCCCTTCAAACTTGGTTGGGGCCGTTACTTTCCAACGGTGCCCGTGAAAAAGCGGCAAGTCTTTGGATACCCTGAGATCAATAGCCCACAATTCTGGCGACTTTACGGCGAACCGGTCGAGGAACTCGCGGAGCTCGGGTGGTTACTCGCGCACTGTATTCTGGCCCTCGAAGGTCGTCCAGCAGGGCTTTCTCAAGACAACGCGGCGCATACTCTAGCCGCCTTCGCCACGTACGGTGCACCGTATTTGTCCCTGATTCCCAGCGCCCGGAGCTACCGGCTCAGACAATGGCACGCCGGATCGTTGCTAGCCAGCGTCGCTCACATGATTCTTGAAGATTTGAGCGAGCGGCGTGTGGCGATTTGCGCTTCACCACCCTGCCAACAGCTCCTTAGCTTCCGACGAAGCTCGGTGAGATATTGCTCCCAGAGATGCCGCGCGAGAGAAATTAAACGAAGACTCCGAGAAAAAAGTAAGAGACGTAGAAGCAATAAAAGGGCGCAGAAAACGAAAAGCAACACAACGCGAAAAGCTGCCCCAGAGTCAGGCTAGCCCGCAACGACCCGAGAAGAAGTGGCCCACCAAAGATCAGCGTGCAGTGGGTGCAATGCGATAGTTGTCTTGAAGCTATCGCCTCCGCGAGTTCGAACGACATGCAGCGCCACAAGCAATAAGCATTTTGAACTACTGATTGCACTCGTGGTCACCGTGTGGCAGCGCAGAAAACCCACGAAAATTCCCTCTTTGCTGGCTACAGTTTTTCGTCCGTACGCCCCGAGGGCGACCATCTTCCATGCATCTGTGTCAGCCCGCGGGTGGGACTTGCACACCACCCCTGCGTGTTCAGAGCTAGTGCATTGCCCCACCAAGAACCTTACGCAGAGCAAGGCAAACTGTGACCCGCCCTGCTTCCTAAATGAGCATACAG